>DAOWNK010000150.1 GCA_030642635.1 Pirellulales bacterium | reverse complement strand
GGCGGGCGCGTGGCAGGGGATGCCCGCGCCCGACTCGCCAGCCGCGCGGGAGTTGTTCGGCGCCTTCACGTTGTGTCATGTGCCGGCCGTGTGCCGTCACGCTGCTGCGACCGCCGTGGATCAGGAAAGCGTCGATGCCGGTATCGAGCAATTTTTCAGCGCAGCGGTCCAGCGCATGGCCTTTGCCGATGCCGCCCAGGGTCAGTTGCACGCCGGGTCGATTGAATCTGATAGTTTTGCGTTCGGCGTCGAGTTCAAGCCAACGGCTGCCCACCCGGCTTAGGGCCTCGGCGAGTTGTTCCCGGTCGGGGACGGCCCCTTTGCGCCGGGCGAATCCCCAAGCCTCCCACAGCGGTGCGGAGGTAACGTCGAACGCACCGTCGGTCTCCTCGTGCAACCGCACGGCAAGTTGAAGTAGATCGAACAGGTGCGGCTCGACCTCGACCGGCTGCCGGCCGGCGGTGCGGTTTATGCGGCACAGTTCGCTGGTCTCGCGGAAGACGGAGAATTGATCCTCCAGCTTATCGACCAGGTCGAGCACCTCCAGTGCGATTTCGGTGCCGTGGTCGTATTGTCCGGCATTCAGTTGCACCTCGAACTCGCACGCCATTGCCCTACGCGAGACCTGTATCACGTACGCCCCGGCTTCGGCAACTACATCAGCGGCCGATTTGCCTTTCAGAAAATCACGTCGGCTGGTTTTTCGGGTCATGCGGTAACCATTCGGGAATCGGGGTTCGGGGTTCGGGGTTCGGGAATCGGGGTTCGGGAATCGGGGTTCGGGTAACACTTCAACCAGTGGCACCGGCGTCCCGCCGGTGGTGCACGAGTATATGTATTACTTCGAGTTACGTCACACCGGCGGGACGCCGGTGCCACTGATTCCGTCCCTTAATTCAACGGTATTGGGGTTTATCCCAACACACAGCAAACGCGCCGCGCAAGCACGGCGGCTAAATGGGTTATTTACAAAACAACACCCCGATCCCCTATTCCCGAACCCCGATCCCCCTATTCCCTTCACCCAGGCACGGCACGCTAATCGACGGCCGGTCGCCCTGCTCGCCGGAGCCGAAGTTCTCGACCACAATGCGGTCGTTTTGCTTGGAGTGCATGTAGTTCTCGCCTGTAATCGGGTTGATCCGTCCGACCGGCAGCGGCCGGGCGGTGGCCAGAGCCAGCGCCAACGCCCAGGCTTCCCAATTTGCACGGTCCTGTGCCTGGATGGCGTGTCCCTTTTGGATATCCGGTAAGAGCAATCGCCCGGCCACCATGGGAAACTCCGGCGAGTTCCGCCGCCGCTGCAACTCCTCGCGGATCGAATTGAACAGCAACGTGCGCTGATAGTACGGGCGGCTGCAACTGTCGATGATCCGCCGCATGGTCTGAAGGTAGTGCAACTGGTCGGCATCGACGTTTTGCCGTGCGGCGGCCAAGAGCTTTTTCAGCTTGCCTTCTTTTGCAAACAGGTCGAGTTCCCGCAGGGTCAGCAACTCCGTGAGTCTGCCGTCGCGGACCAACTCGTAGGAGTGCATGCCGATCGCACGGTCGCCGATCCATGCCTCGGCGTCGTCGGGCCAGTCCTCCAGTTGTTTTTGTACAATCTCCTGCAACCGCTCAAGGTCCTTCGGTGTGATGTTCTTGCTCAGCACGACGGCCTGCAACACGTTGAACGCCTCGGTGCGCAGCAACGCCGCTTCGAGTCTTGCCTCGACGTGCCGCTCGGCGCCAAGGCATTGTGCCAGGTGCAGCATGACGGCCAACGATTCGACTGCATCGGCCGCTTTGCCTGCCTCGATCGCCTCGGCCGCATGGAACGCCTCGAGCCTGGCGCATATCCGCACGGCGGCGATAAACTTCAAATCGGCCTGGAACCCTGCGCTGAAGTCTATGTCGAAATCGCACCACGGCCGTTCCAGTGCAGCCCGGGCACGAAGCCGCGCGGCGTCGTGACGCTTGCGGAAGTCGATCGCACGATGCAACTCGACCGGGTTGAATTCAAACCGACCGCTCGGAAACAATTTCTCCGACTCGCACAGCAAATCGTCCAGCCGACGGTCCGGAAACAACACCAGGAGTTCCTCGGCCGCGTTGTCGGACTTCGGGACACCGGACTTGCAAAGCTGCTCCGGCGTGCCGCCGTCCTCTACAATTCGGTCAAGCTCCTCACGAAGCTTCCCGTCGGTGGTTGACCTCAGACCGGGCAGATCGCCATAATTTCTAACGTCCTGCGGCCCCGGCTGGTCCGAATCCACCCGCTGCCGACATCCGCCGAGAAACACGCAAAGCAAGATTGCTATTAGGACTGTGTATCGCATAACTGAAACTCATTGAAGGAAACCACTGATGAACACAGATAAACACGGATTCACTACATAAACAATCTGTGTTCATCCGTGTTCATCAGTGGTTTCATCTCCTATTGTAGGAAGCATAGGACGCATAATTCTACACAACATTGACTTACAGGTCGATTGCAATATGTCCAAACCGTTCTGCGAAATCCCCGATCTGGCGTCACTCTGGCACGAGTTGCTTGCCCAGGTGCCGGCCGGCAGGGTGACCACCTGCGGTGCGATGGCCCGTGCATTGGGAAGCGAGAAGGCCGCACTGTGGGTCGGACACTTTGCCGTGCACCACGACCATCACCCCGGCTGCCCGTGCCATCGCCTGGTTCGTGCCGGTGGAAAGCTCGGTGCGTATATCGGCGGCACGGAAGCTGCCAAGGCGCGACTATTGGCCGACGAGGGTGTCGAGGCGCCAGGAAATCTCGTCGATCTGGACCGATACGGCTGCGACCGGCTCGACTGCGGCCGGCCGTTGGAGAAGCTGCGCCGGGTGCAACAGGATATACTGAAGAAGGTATTGCTGCGGCGTCGAACCCGAATTCCCAAACTGGTCGGCGGTGTCGACGTCTCGTATCAAAGCCCGAACGAAGGCACGGCGGCATACGCACTGGTCGAAACGTCAACCGGCCGGCTCGTCTGGTCGACGGCCGTCCGCCGCCGCATTGTGTTCCCTTACATCAGCACTTACCTGACGTTCCGCGAGTTGCCCATCCTGCTGGAGTTGCTCGAAGAGGTCGAACTGTCCGGGCGGCTTTCGGAGGTGGTGCTGGTCGACGGAACCGGGATACTGCACCCAAGGCGAGTCGGCGTGGCGACGCACCTTGGGGTGGTTGCCTCGATGCCGACAATTGGAGTCACCAAGAAACTCCTGTGTGGGCAGGTTGATGTCGAGGGGATGCTGCCGGCGGAATCGCGGCCAGTGTTGCATGGAGATCGCCCGGCGGGCGTGGCGCTGCGAGCGACGTCCGACAGTCGGCGTCCGATATTCATCTCGCCGGGCCATCGCGTCGATCTTGCGTATGCCGAGCGGCTTGTCCGGCTGCTGATGTGCGGCCGGCGTCTGCCCGAGCCGCTTTATTGGGCCGACCGTATCAGCCGGGAGGTAGGAGGTAGGCGGTCCGTGTAAAATTTGGAACTATTGAAACTGCTGCGAAGCCGCAAGCGGCGCGCAGTTGCAAATGATTCTCAATATCTAAAACCCGCCCGGAAAATAACACGCCACTGACAATTCCAATTTACTATTAAACCCCTTGACGCCGAAAAACGATTAAATACGCTTGTCCGTTATACACACAGGGTTGTTTGTTCCACCAAAACCACTTACAGGAGATACACGATGCCGGCAGTAGTCGATTCCCAAAAATGCACAGGTTGTGAAGCGTGCGTCGATTCGTGCCCGCTGGAAGCCATCGAAATGAAGGATGACGTTGCCGTGGTCGACGAGGACACGTGCAGCGATTGCGGTGCATGCGTGGACGCTTGCCCGGTCGAGGCCATCACGCTCGACTAGCCCGCATTTCTCACCACGGTGTGCCACTGCTTGCCGCAAAGGCAAGCAGTGTTTGGAGTTGCCGCCCGCACTGCTTCTGCGAAGCAGTGGCACACTGTTTTGGGACGTACCGGGTTGGTGAGAAATGCGGGCTAGCACCGGTGGTTGTCAATTCGCCTGCTGCGTTCTATGATGGTTGCCATGGCTGTTATAGAGCGTACCGACGTTTCCCACCAATCCGGTCGGGTCAGTTCCGAGATACTCGATCGCCTTCCTCCGCAGAACCTGGAGGCCGAGCGGGGGGTGCTCGGCAGTCTGCTGCTGGACGCCGATATGTGCGACGAGGTCGCGCTGATCTTGCGTTCCGACGACTTCTACGCCGACGCCAATCAGAAGCTATACGCACACCTGATGGCAATGCACGACGAGGGCAAGCGGATCGACATTACCTTGTTGGTCGAACGGCTTCGGCAGGCGGGCGATCTGGAGGCGATCGGCGGGCCGGCATATCTGGGCGAGGTGGCCCAATCGGTCCCCTATGCGGCCAATGCCGTCTACTACGCCGAGATCGTCCGAGAGAAGGCCACGCTGCGGGCGCTGATCCGCGCCAGCACCGATATACTCCGCAGTGCATACGAGCCGACGCTCGAGACACGCGAGATGGTCAGCCGTGCGGAGGAGCAGATATTCGCCTTCCACGACCAGCGAAGCTCCGACCAGGTGGTAAACATCCACGATCTGCTGCTCGAGGCGTTCGATCGGATCGACGCGCGGCTGGAACACGGCGAGGGCGTGGGCATACCGACCGGGTTTAACGACCTCGACACGCTGACCGGTGGGCTGCACGATTCCGAGTTCGTCGTTCTGGCCGCCCGGCCCAGCATGGGCAAAACCGCGCTGGCTACAAACATCGCCGAGTACGTCACTATCGATTCCAACGTACCCACGCTGTTTGTCAGCCTGGAGATGGCCCGACTTGAGTTGGCTCAGCGGATGCTCTGCTCGCAGGGCCGGATCGACGCGAAGAAATTTCGCAGCGGGTTCATCTCGGGCGAGGATCGGCAGACGCTGGTCAAGGCGTCGGCCAGGCTCAGCATGGCGCCGCTGTTTGTCGACGACACGCCCAGCCGCACCGTTACCGAGATTGCCGCTACGGCCCGGCGCCTGAAGCGGAAGGAGAAGCTCGGGCTGGTCGTGATCGACTATTTGCAGCTTATCGAGCCGGACAATCCCCGCGACCCGCGTCAAGAGCAGGTGGCCAAGATGGCCCGCCGGCTGAAGGGCCTTGCCAGGGAGTTGCAGATACCGGTTTTGTGCCTTGCGCAGTTGAACCGCCAGGCGGAGGCCGGCCGCGAGGGCCACCGACCGCGGCTGAGCCATCTGCGCGAGTCCGGCGCTATCGAGCAGGACGCCGACGTGGTGATGTTCATACACCGCGAGGAATATTACTGCAACAGCCGCGAGGAGGCCCAGGAGTCCGGCGTTGCGGGCCAAGGCGAGTTGATCATCTCCAAGCAGCGCAACGGACCGACCGGCATCGTCAAGCTCGCCTGGTTCGAGAAACACACCCGCTTCGAAAATCTCTCCCAGAAGCCGTACGACGAGTTCGACAGCTTTGAGCCGGAAGAGTTCTAACGTCAGTGCTTCAAACAGAAAGCCGCGACCGGTGGTCGCGCTATACTCTGCACGGTCAAGAATTGCGGGTTTTTTGACCGTGTGGGGTATACCAGAGGCATTGGCGCGACCACCGGTCGCGGCTTTATGGCTCATCTTGCCGAACGATCTCACGCAATTCCGACTTTTTTCGGGATTTCTATGCGTTTTCCCAAATTTTCGATACCAATTTTATTGGAAACGCGCAATACAGTGTGGGTAAGATGGATAGAGAGGATATGGCCTGACACACGGGTTGCACACTTATGGCGGGCACGAATACACCCGAAGAGCTTGGTTCGGCTGCGATGGACGTGACGGACGCTCTGTCGCGCACCGATCGGTTCGTGCGCATGTTCGGTGCGGCGTATCACCGGATATATGCGTGTGTGCTCACGTTGTTGCCCAACCCGGCCGACGCCGACGACGTGTTGCAGGAGACGAGCCTTGTACTGTGGCGAAAGTTCGACGAGTTTCGCCCGGACGGCGATTTTGCCAAATGGGCTTGCGGCGTTGCGTACAACCAGGCGCGTAAGTTCCGCCGCGAGCGTGCGCGTGCAGGGCTGCAGTTCAGCGACCAGTTGCTGGAGAGGATTGCAGTCGCCCGGACTGAAAACTGGGAGTTGCTGGAGACACGGCGGCAGGTGTTGGCCAAATGCCTGGGAAAACTCTCCGATAGTGATCGTGAGTTGGTCCGACGGTGTTACGAACAATCTACGACGATCAAGCAGGCGGCCGAGCAGATGGGCCGGCCGGTAAATACGGTCTATAAAGCGCTGAAACGCATCCGCACGACACTGTTCGAGTGCATTGATCGCACACTGCGGCTGGAGGAAGGGCAATGACCGATCACAACAATAATATCACCAGCGTGATCGACCTGGTCGGCGACCTGTGCAACGGCATGATCAGCCTCGACGAGTTGGTTCAAC
Organism: Pirellulales bacterium; assembly: GCA_030642635.1. GTDB lineage: Bacteria > Planctomycetota > Planctomycetia > Pirellulales > Thermoguttaceae > DAOWNK01. Next base: position 1,356 of record DAOWNK010000150.1, on the reverse strand, counting down.
TCGAGCGGTTGTTGCTGGACGACCATGCGGCGTTGCAGTCGTACATCGAGTACATGGACCTGCACGCGGAATTGGCGGCACAGGCGCCTGCGAAGGTCGACCCGGCGGCCTTGATCGCAGCGGAGGCCGACACAGTGCCCTCAGACCGGCCGCAAGCGGTGCCGATCCTCAGCTTCCTGGGCAACGGTGTCCGATGGACACGCGAATACTTCTCGCAGCCCGGGCCGCTCTCGATACTGGCCGCAACGATATTCATGGTCTGCATGATTTCGATACTTAGTATCTTGCCGGCGCCGACCTACGAGCGAAGCCGCTTTAACCACGTCTGCACCACTACCACCAGTAGCACAGCCAGTGGCACAGGCCTCCGGCCTGTGGACGGCAAGCTCAAGTTCGTCGCCCGAATTACCGGCTTGCACAACTGCCGCTGGTCGGACAACTACCTGCCGCCGCTGCGTTACGCCCACTTAGGTCTCGGCCGAGAGTTGAAACTGGACTCTGGGCTGGTCGAGATCACATACTACAACGGGGCGAAGGTTGTCCTGGAAGGTCCGGTCGAGTTTACAGTCGAAAAACCCAATGCCTGCCGGCTGGATGTCGGTAAACTCGCCGCAAAAGTATCCAAAAAGGCCGTAGGGTTCACCGTCGAAACGCCAAACCTAACGGTAGTCGACCTGGGCACCGAGTTCGGCGTTCAGGTTGACAAAGACGGCGGTGACCAGGTGTGCGTGTTCGCCGGCGAAGTAGAGGCCGCACAGACCATCGGCGGCATACGGCGGAAGATACGGCTGGGCAAGGGCCAGTCTGTGCGGTTCGACGCTGCAACGGGCAAAATCAGCAGACTCGACGCCAACGATTATCAGTTCGTTCGGGCAATTCGTCCCAAAACCTCCGTGCCAATCCGCGTGGCCGTCGTCCATTTCGGCCTGCTTGAGATATTTCATGGACCCAATGATCTCGACCTGTCGGGCGATATTGTCTGGGCACTCAATGTCGGCGGTGTGAGCGACCAGACGGTCAGTGGCGTCACTTTTCTAAGTAATGCCAACAGTCAAAGCGCCGGTGCGACGCTCAGCGCTTCGACGATTAGCTGTGATCCGTGGGAGACCAGGCCGGAATACGGCGACACAACCGACGATGACGCGCTGGAAGCGGTGATGCACAGCATTTTCTATGACAGTGCAAGTGCGGCCACGATCGGCCTGCCCGTAAGCCAGGGACGGTACAAGGTACAGTTACTCTTCTCCGAAAATTATTGGGCCGGTGGCAATGCAGAAAACCGTAGGGGCCAGGTTATCCAAATTGAGGGCGAGCAAGCAGTGAAGAATCTCGTCTTGCCGTATGAGCAAGGCTCGG
>DAOWNK010000004.1 GCA_030642635.1 Pirellulales bacterium | reverse complement strand
GTATGTATGCCGAGACCTCGCCTTCGAGCGTCTCGACAATCGGCAGTGCGGTGAGCGTCCCTCCGCCGAGTTCGTCGCTGAGCTTGCCGGCCCGTTCCAGCAGTCGGCTGTGGCAGTAGAACACGTCGCCGGGATACGCTTCGCGGCCTGGAGGGCGACGCATCAGCAACGACAGTTGCCTGTACGCGGTCGCCTGCTTCGACAGGTCGTCGTAGACGATCAATGCGTGCTCGCCTTTGAACATGAAGTACTCCGCCATGGCACAGCCGGCGTACGGTGCGATGTACTGCAAGGGCGCCGGATCGCTGGCCCCGGCCACGATGATCGTGGTGTAATCCATGGCGGCGTGCTTCCTGAGCATCTCGATCAGCCCGGCCACGGTCGAGTCCTTCTGGCCGATGGCCACGTAGAAGCATTTTACTCCGGTGTCTTTCTGGTTGATGATCGTATCGATGCAGATGGCCGTCTTGCCGGTCTTTCGATCGCCGATTATAAGCTCGCGCTGCCCGCGGCCGATGGGAGTCATCGAGTCGATGGCCTTGATGCCGGTTTGCAGCGGCTCCTTGACCGGCTGACGTTCGGCCACGCCGACTGCGATTTCTTCTACGAGCCGTTGCTCGGAACTTACAATCGGCCCCCGACCGTCCAACGGGTTACCCAACGGGTCGATCACCCGGCCCAGCACGGCATCGCCGACCGGTACGCTCAGCAGCCGGCCGGTGCTGTGCACTTCGTCGCCTTCGTTGATCGAGAGGAACTCACCGAGGATAATCACCCCGACGGAGTTTTCTTCCAGGTTGAACGCCAGGCCGCGTATCCCGCCTGGAAACTCGACCATCTCGCCGGACATCACGTCCGAAAGGCCGTATACCCGCGCTATTCCGTCACCCACCTCGATCACCCGACCGACCTGGCGGACGTCGATCCGGGATTCGAACTGTTCAATTTCCTGTTGAATTACGGAAGCGATTTCGTCGGCTTTGAATTTCATGGACGCTCCTGTCAACTATTTGCTCACGTATTATTTTCAATTGGTTGGCGACCGAACCGTCGTATACGGTATCTCCAACGCGAATGACCGCCCCGCCGATCAACTTTGCGTCGGTGGTCCTCTCCAGGATCGGTTCACCGCCGAGCATGGTTTGCAGATTCTCGGCGATGCGGCCCGCCTGAGCGTCGCTTATCGGCGCGGTGGTGGTCAACCGCACCGGCACTCGGCCCCGCAACTCGTCAAGCAACTCGCCGGTGCGGACGTGGATCGCCCAAAGGCAGTCGAGCCGACCGTGACGCGAGACGACCTTAAGAAAATTGACCATAAGCGGCGAGGCCATGCGCTGGAACACCCGATCGATTATACCAACCTTCTTGTCATGCGAGATCAACGCCGAGACGAGTATGGACTCCAGCTTCGAGTACCGGCCGAGCACTTCTACGACCATGTCGAACTCGTCGAGCACCTGTTCGGTCCGGCCGGCGTTCTCGGTTGCCCCGAGCAGCGCACTGGCGTAGACCTCGGCGATGTGTCCGACGCCTACGTCGACCTCGATTTGTGCCGCTACGCGAGCATCTTCGGCGGTAACGTCTTCGGGTTTCGCCATATTGGGAAATTACGCCGCGTGGACGCGGCGGCTAAACGTTTTGTTTTAGTTGTTGCTCGGCGGTTGATCTGCGAAGTTCGCCACCGCCCAATCGATCAACCTGGCATGATCGGCTGATTTCAGCTCCGCCCGGACGATCTTCCCGGCCAGGTCTACCGCCATGTCGGCGCCTTTTTCGGCTAGTTCCTCCAATGCGGCGGTTGCGGCCGTCTCGATCTGTTGTACGGCCCGCTGCTGTTCGGCGGCGGCCTCGTCCCTGGACTTATCGATCATTTCACGGCCGACCTTCTCGGCCTCTCGGCGGCCCTGCTCGATGATCCCGTTGACCTCATCCTTGGCATCGGAGAGTTTTTGTTCGTACTGCGCCAGCAGTTCCTTGGCCTGGTGGTTGGCCAGTTCGGCCTGGTCGATCTGCCCGGCGACAGCTTGCTCGCGTTTATCCAGTCCGGCGGCGATCGGTCCCCAAGCAAACCTCCACAGGACCAGCAACAGCACGATGAACACCACCGCGGTCCAGATTGCCAGGTCGGCCTTGAACTCCAGCGGGTTGTTGTCCGCCGCACCATGTTCGTCGCGAGCGGTATGTTTGCCTTCCAACTCGCCGGCGGCTTCGTCGATGAGTTCTTTAGTGCCGGCGGCGGCGGCATGTTCTTCCTCGGCTAAGATGCCCAGTTCACGCTCGTTCTGCGCACAGACATAATGTGGACTGAACACGACCACGGCCACGGCAATCGCCGTGCCGGCAATAACTCGATTGAAGATCATGTCGCAACCTTACGTTACGAATACAAAGACAACAAACAGACGAGCAAACCAAAGAAGGTTGCTCCTTCGATCAATGCCGCCGAGACAATCATGGCGGTTTGAACGCTTCCGGCCGCTTCGGGTTGTCGGGCAATGCTTTCGACGGCACAAGAACCGATCTTGCTGATGCCGTAGCTGGCGCCGAGGATAATTAGCCCGGCACTGAATGCACCGCCTAGAAAATGCAAGGAAAAACCTTCCTGACCGGCTTTTTCGGCAATTGTGTCGTTTTGTGCGAACGCCGGCGAAGCAACCAACGTCAACACGAAACACAGTGCTACGATTTTTGTCAACCTGTTCACTGGAATCAACTCCTTCAAATTAAGGGCTTGTTAAAAATTTGTAACATTTCAGCCATTTGAAATGATGTGGACATTTTTGCCCATTTAGCCGCCGTGCTTGCACGGCGCGTGAAGCAGCCAGCCGTCCGAGACGCGCTGGTCAAGCCCAGCGGCTAAATGGATTTTGTTTGCAAAACAATATATTAGTGCTGGTGAATCGCCATGCCGATAAACAATGCCGATAAAAATGTAAAAATATATGCTTGTAAAAAAGCCATAAACAATTCGAGTAAACTCAACGCCGCGGCGCCCAGCACGCTGCCGAGCATCACTCCGGACCACACCATGATGTGCTGTTTTGCGGCAACCGCGATGAACCCGACGATCACGGCCAGCACCAGGTGGCCGGCAAACATGTTGGCCAACAAACGTACGGAAAGTATAAAGTGTTTAATCAACAACCCGACGACTTCGATGAAGAAAATCATGGGCTTGACAAAAACCGCCACCACAAACGGTAGTTCCATCTGCGGCACCTGGGCGATCCAAAACCCCACGAAACCGTACTTCTTTATGCCCGATCCGACGACCGTGCCGAACGTCATCAAGGCCAGCGCCAACGTGCAGCCCAACGCACCGGTCGGAGAGCCGGCCCAAGGGATCATTCCAAACAGGTTGCATGTCAAAACAAAGAAAAAAACTGTCCAGATAAACGGCATGAACCTATCAGCGTCCCTCCGCCCGATCGCAGGCCGGGCAACCTCGTCGCGAAGGAACAGCAAAACGACTTCCAGGAAGTTCCACAACCGTCCTCGCGGCCGCTTGCCGGTAGATATCTTCCAGGCCAACGGTACGAAAACCACAATGATCAAAACGGCCGCCACAAGCTCCAACACCATGAACTTCGTCAGTTCGATCCCGATCGGTTCGAGCACTTGTGGAATATGAACGTGGACTCCACAAGGCAAGTGGAAGGAATCGCTGTCCTTCACGTGCGCCATCAGTTCTGAGGGATCGGTAGCCATCAGTTATGAACTAAATCTACTTATTGTCGTGGGGCGTGGTGAGCTTAATCAGTTGCCATATCCCAGTACTGAATCCCAAAATCACGCCCACAATCACAAACAACACTCCAGTGCCAAGCCATCGATCTAGCCACAGGCCGATCAGTCCCGGCAGGGCCATCCCCAACGAGATGGTCGTCATCAGAGATGCCCACCCCATGGCACTGGCAAGCGACGAGCGATCATCCGACTGGTTTGTCACGGATGAACCAACTGTTAAGGAACCGATCGAACCGGCAAAACGAATTAGGTTATCTTCTTGGCGTGAGTATGTCAAGTTACCCATTTTTAACGCGTGTTTAGCCGCTGCGTCCACGCGGCGTGCATCGGCGGCGTGGACGCTGGGGCTAAACAGCGGCAACACGGCCGAATTGCCCCCCGTTTTGGGTGCTTGCTTTCCGATATTTAGAAAGTCCACAAGTCGGTGCTGTCAAAGCAGATAAGTCGGAAATGTCAGGCACCTGACGTGGGGCTAACAAGGTTTAATTATTGCTTTTTAGCGGCCTTCTGGTTATAATCAATCGTATCGGAGCTTCCTGCTCTACCCGAACTGTTTGCTGCCATTGGGTACATGCCACCGGCGGGTTGCTCTGCGGCGGACGACACGAGTTCCGGGCATTAGGAGCCGGTCCGCACAATGGGCACGCTGGAGATAAGTTCCATGACGACTGCAACAAAGCTCAAGGCACGCACGATCAAAGACCTGGCCGCCATGGCCAAGAAGAAAAAGGTCTCAGGATGGCATGCGATGCGCAAAGACGAACTGGTCAAGGCATTGGTCAACCACGCCCGGACCGCAGCCGCCCGGGCAGCCCAACGCACACGGGTAAACGGGCAGATCAAGAAAAATCCGGCCGCCCAGTCCGTGGTATCCAAGGCAATCGACGCGAACAAGCGGCCTGATCGGACTGGAAGGAAGGTCTTTAACCCCGGCGTACAACGCCGGCTAAACAAAATCAATTCCAAGCTTGCCCAGGCGAAGGATTTGGCGGCAAAGTTGGACAACGAGCAAAACGGATGCAAAAAGGACCGGCTGGTGGTGATGGTCCGCGATCCGTACTGGCTGCACGTCTACTGGGAGTTGACCCGAACGAGCATTCAGCGCGCCAAGGCGACGTTGGGTCAGTACTGGCACACCGCCCGGCCGATATTGCGGTTGTATGAAGTTTCGCGCAACGGTACGACCACATCCGCCAGAAAACTTCTACAAGATATTACCATCCACGGCGGTGTGAGCAATTGGTACATCGACGTACAGGATCCGCCGAAGAGCTTCCAGATCGAGATCGGTTACCTTGGCACAAACGAAAAATTCTCCTCGTTGGCTCGAAGCAACATCGTCAGCACGCCTCGTGCGGGCGCCGGCGATTCGTTCGACAAAAACTGGGCCGAAGTGGCCAAGGACTTCGACCGTATCTACGCCATGAGCGGCGGATACGCCGACAATCAATCCAATCGTGAGTTGAGAGAAGTGTTCGAAACACGGCTTCGCCGACCGATGGGCGATCCGATGACCACCCGATACGGCCGTGGAGCAGCCGGTGCTGGGACAAAGTCGCATGAATTCAACTTCGAAGTAGATACAGAACTGATCGTTCACGGCGTGACCGACCCGAATGCACATGTAACGCTCCGTGGAGAACCGATCCACTTGCGCAACGACGGAACGTTCGCCGTGCGATTTTCGCTGCCCGAAAGCCGACACGTACTGCCTGTAGTCGCCAGCAGCGGCGACGGCGCTCAGCAACGCACCATCGTCCTGGCGATCGATCGCAACACAAAGGTGATGGAACTGGTCATCCGCGACCCCGGCGAGTAGAGGGTAGGAGGTAGGTGGTATGCGGTATGCGGTCGAGTTGGTAAATTGGTAATTTCAAATAGCCGCTTGCGGCTTAGCAACCACTGCCAACCGATCACTACATCCCCGTGAAACTCATCCGCGATCTTGACCTGCTGTCTGAGTGTTTCCGTGGCGGCGCCGTGTCGATCGGCAACTTCGACGGTGTGCACCGCGGCCATGCGCGGCTGGTCGAGCGGCTGACGGCAATGTCCCGGCATGTAGGCGGTCCGGCGGTGGTGTTCACGTTCGATCCGCACCCAGCGCAGCTTCTTCGTCCGCAGGCCGCCCCGACACCGCTGGAATGGACCGAGCGGAACGCCCGACTGCTGGGCGAGTTGGGCGTCGATGCAGTGATCGCATACCCGACCGACGGGGCGTTCCTGCAAATCGGGGCCAGGCAGTTCTTCGACGAGATCGTCCGCGGCCGGCTCGACGCCCGGGCGATGGTCGAAGGGGCGAATTTCTTCTTCGGACACGATCGGGCAGGCAACATCGACTTGCTGCGGCAGTTCTGCACTGAGGAAGGAATGTCGTTTGATGTGGTCGAGCCGGTTGTAATCGACGGTGCGACCGTCTCCAGTTCGCGAATCCGGTCGCTCGTGGCCTCCGGCAGCGTTGCCCGGGCACGGTCGCTTCTGGGGCGGCCGTATCGCATCCGCGGGGTGGTCGGCCGTGGGGCAGGGCGGGGAAAGGAGCTTGGATACCCCACGGCAAACCTCGAGCAGATTGATACACTGATGCCAGCCGACGGGACATACGCCGGATTGGTTCTCATCGAGGGCAACAGGTATCCGGCCGCCGTAAGCGTCGGGCCGAATCCAACATTCGACGACGACTGCTCGAAGGTCGAGGCACACCTGATCGGCTACACAGGCTCACTTTACGAGAAGGCCCTAGAGGTTGACTTTCTCGTCCGACTAAGAGATACTAAAGAATTCGATTCTGCCGATGCGCTGGTCGCCCAAATAAAACGCGACGTAGAGGAAGTACGGGCGATGGTGGTCGTGCAGTAATATTCTCACAAGATGCCCCCCGACGCAGTCGGGGGGCTTTTGGATACTATCCACTACCCACTACTATGCCCGACTGGTCACGCTTTGTCGAAATAGTTCACGCTCATCAGCGATTCCTCATCACCAGCCACGTCCGGCCCGACTGCGACGCACTGGGAAGCGAGCTTGCGATGGCCGCCATACTGGAGCACCTCGGCAAAGAGGTGCTCATCTGCAACGCATACGCCACGCCGCCGAACTATCGGTTTATCGATCCGCAGAGGAAAGTCAAGGAACTCGGCGTTGACGTTACGGCCGAGCAACTCGACGGGCACGACGTGCTGATCGTGCTGGACACCACCGCCTGGGTGCAGTTGGGCACAATGGCCGAGATAGTTCGCGCTTCCCGTGCGGTGAAGGTCGTGCTGGACCATCACGTCAGCGCAGACGACCTTGGCGCAGAGTTGTTCAAAGACACCAATGCGGAGGCGACCGGCCGGCTGGTAGTCGAGGCAGCCGACGCCTTGGGAGTGGAGTTGACCCATGAGATTGCGCTAAATGTATTTGCTGCCGTGGCGACCGATACCGGCTGGTTCCGTTTCCCTTCGACCACAGCGGAAACATACCGCTTGGCTGCACGGCTGAAAGACGTCGGTGTAATGCAGGATAAACTTTATCAGGACCTGTATGAAAACGACTCGCTTGCTCGGCTGCGACTGATCGGACGGGCCATGTCCAAAGCCAAAACGGAACTGGACGGCCGGCTGATACACACCTACATCGAGCTTGCCGATTTCGACGCGGTCGGCGCCCATCCGGCCGACAGTGAAGACATTATAAACATGACGCTTTCTGTCGGCGGGACCGAGGCGGCCGTGATGCTGGTCCAGCAGAGGGACGGCGGGTATAAGGCCAGTTTCCGCAGCCAGTGCGATTTGGATTGCAGTCGCATTGCCGAGCAATTCGGCGGCGGCGGGCACAAAAAGGCCGCCGGGGCGTTTATCGACGAACCACTCGAAACAGCGCAAACAAAGGTACTTGACGCCATGATCGCAGCAATGCAATAATTCCGTGGTGTAAAGCCGCGACCACTGGTCGCGGACCGTTCGATGGTAAATTGATAATCCGGAGAACCGCGACCACTGGTCGCGGCTCTGCAATATAGGCGCCACGCATGACCCCACCCGAACAACCAAAATCCTCCGACGGCCGTCGTGGGTTTATTGTCAAAACGATCGCACTGATATGCGGCGGTTTCTCGCTGCTGATACCGGCGGCAATCGGAGTCGTCGCGTTCCTGAATCCCTTGCGGCAAAAGAGCACCGGCGGCGATTTCATTAAACTGGCCTCGCTGGAGGTCCTGCCAGAGGACGGCACGCCGCGAAAGTTCCCCGTCGTCGCCGATCGCACCGACGCCTGGAACCGGTTCCCCGACGAGCCGATCGGCGCGGTGTTTCTGCGCCGCACTGCCGAGAACAAGGTCGAGGCCTTGCAGGTGGTTTGCCCGCACGCCGGCTGCTCGGTAGTCTACGAAGCATCTGCCGGAGAGAAAACAGGGAAATTCTTCTGCCCGTGCCATGCAGCCAGCTTCGGGCTCGGCGGCGAGCGGCTCGATAAGACCTCGCCCAGCCCACGTGATATGGACTCGCTCGATGTCGAAGTGCGCAACAACACCGAGGTTTGGGTAAAGTTTCAGAATTTTCAAAGCGGTGCTGCCAAGAAAATCGTACAGACATGAAAACACTACTAAACTGGCTCGACCAGCGGACCGGACTTGTCACCGTCGCGCAAACGTGTCTGAACCGTCCGGTGCCCGGCGGGGCGTCGTGGTTTAAGGTCTGGCCGTGCACCATTGCATTCACCTTCTGCGTGCAGGCCATAACGGGGTTCTTCCTGTGGATGTACTACAGCCCCGGTGCTCAAACCGCCTGGGAAAGCGTTTACTTCCTGCAGCACGAGGTGATCGGCGGCTGGCTGCTTCGGGCGGTGCACCATTACTCGGCACAAACGCTGCTGGTGTTGATTGGCATATATCTTGTCCAACAGATCATCATCGGCGCGTACCGGGCGCCGCGCGAGTTTGTCTTTTGGGCGACTGTACTGATGGGCCTTGTCACGTTCGCGCTTTTGCTGACCGGCGACCTTTTGGCATGGGACCAGAACAGCTACGCATGCACCCAGGTTCGGACCAAGTTCCTCACGCTGCTGCCTATGGTCGGCGGTGAATTCTACAAGCTGGCGATCGGCGGCCCTGCGTTCGGGCACCTTACGCTTACAAGGTTCGTCGCATTGCACATCGGGCTGTTCGGCGGCGGGTTCCTGCTGCTGCTGGTGTTGCACCACGTGGCCGTATATCGGGCAGACACGGCCAAGTCTAAATCTGCGGAAAAATCAACGCCGCTATGGCCCGACCAGATCATGCGCAACACCGTCGCCCGGTTGGTTGTGATGGTGGTGATTCTGCTCCTGGCGCTACAGCACGGCGTATCCGCAGACCATGCCGGCGTGGCGTTAGGCAGCCCTGCCGATCTGGATCCGAGCAACTACTACGCCGCCGCCCGGCCGGAATGGGCGTTTCTCGGGCTGTACGAGTTCTCACACCTGTTTCCAGGCGAACTGGCCATACTGCCGATCTTCTGCATCCCGGGCCTTTTGGTTTGCGTTGCGCTGGCAATGCCGTTGCTCGGGCGCTGCCGGGCTGGACACTACTTCAACGTGGCGTTTACTGTAGTGATATTAGTGGGTATTACGGTCCTGTCGTTCCGGTCGGTGGCAAAGGACCGTGCCGACGCCGACCACCAAATCGCCATTGCCGATGAGATCGCACAGGCAGATCGTGTCCGGCAACTCGCCCGATCGCCCGAGGGTATTCCTGCAACCGGGGCGTTGACGCTGCTGCGTAACGATCCGTTGACTCAAGGTCCAAAACTCTTCAAACAACACTGCGCAATCTGTCACGACCATCTCGACGCCCAGCAGAAGGGGATTAAGGCGGAAGAGTCCTCCGCGCCGAACCTGTTCGGATTCGCCGACAGGAAGTGGATCGCCGGGCTGCTCGACCCGAAGCAGATCAACGGCCCCGGCTACTTTGGCAACACGGCTTTCAAGGGCGGCGACATGGCCGAGTTCATCGAAGAGATGCTCGCCGACCTGGACGAGGACGAGCAGAAGGACATCGAAAAACTCGTCATGGCGCTATCCGCCGAGGCACACTTAAGATCGCAACGCGAACTGGACGCAAAACACGCCGAGGCTCGCCAGGGCAGGCAACTTCTGCTGGACGACTACGGCTGCACCGACTGCCACAAATTCCATGACAAAGGCAAGCTCGGCCATGGCACCGACCTGACCGGCTACGGCTCGCGGCAGTGGCTGGTCGGTATTATTGCTAATCCCGCCCACAAACGGTTTTACGGCAAGGAAAACGACCGAATGCCCGCCTATGCCAAAGACATTCTAAGCGACCGTGATATCGCCTTGCTGGTCGATTGGCTCCGCGGCCAGTGGTATGTGGAGGGATTGGGGATTGGGGATTAGGGATTACAGCCGCTTGCGGCTTAGCATCTGACCGATTTTACTATGTGCCGTGCAAGCACGGCGGCTAAATGAAGTTTCTTTACAGCGCGCATCTCCTCCATCTCCACACCCAATCCGCCCCACAGCCCGCAAATCTTGTGAAATCCATACAGCTTACCAGCTCAGCGGCCGATGATAAGAATACAATGTGGTGTAAGCACTGCCAACAAGATGTGCCGGGGTTGGCCTCGCCGGACGCAGGGAAACTTGTGTGCATGCGCTGCGGAATGGCCCTTGGAATAGACGAGTCGGGTGGCACGGCCGTTTCGGCCGTGCCACCGCAAAAACGCGGGCAAGATGCCCGTGGCACACGTCAAATAAGGTTCGACGAACCACCGTCAGTGGAACCTCTTGCCGAGGTGTTGCCCTACGACGGCTGGGAACTTGACGAGCAACTGCGGCACATCGGGCGTGTGTTGGATGGCGAGCCGCACGGCCGACCGGCCCGCAATCGCGAGATTGCCCGGCTCGACCCACCGCATGGCGTCTTTTCCAGTCGGCACCTTCCGCCGGCCGGTCGATCTTCTGGCAATCGTCAGTCTGAAAGCGACGTTTCGGCGTTATCGGCGCTGGGTTGGGTTGCGTTGTTGCTGGGCACGACGGCCTTCTTCTGCGGCGGGATACTGTTGGGGTGGTCGATGTTCACCGGCCGGGAAGATTTATGGACCGTGGGACTGCCGATCACATTGGGCGGCCAGATTGCACTGCTGCTGGGCCTGGTCATGCAACTCGACCGTATCTTTCGCGACAACCACGACACCTCCGCCAAGCTCGACGACGTCGATGGGCAACTCCGACGGCTGAAGATATTCATGAATGATGAAGTCTGAAGGCCGCCGGTGACTGTGCATAGCCGCTTGCGGCTTAGCAGCCTACCGCACTCGGCAGCGGAAGCGGATCACACCGCCGTTGCCCGGCTCGATAGGCTCGGCTATCTCGCAGCGGATTACAAGCGAGCCGCCGGCGTTCGGCTCGGTGAAGAACTCGGCCTCCTCCAGGCTGCACTGGGCGCTGTCGGCGACGTACTCCAACCGCGTGGTCAGGCTGTCGATGATCGTCACGTTACCCAGCGGCTGGTTGCCGACGTTGTCGAACCGGATGGTAAAGGCTATTTCGTCGCCCGGCTCGGCGCATTGCCGGTCGGCCACCTTGATCACACGCAGACGCGGCTCTCCCGGCGGTGCTTTGAATGTGAATACTGCCAGCGCGCTCTGATCGGCGACCTCGGCCACGGCGACCTGCTCGTCGATGACGACCTGTACGGCCTGGTTGCCGGCCCAGGCCGCTGCTGCGGCGACGATGCGTTTGAACTGTGCCGTTTCGGAGCGTTCGAAGGCGCCCTCGCGTATGATTTTCACATTTTCATACGGCAGAAACGAGTCTTGCTCGAACTCGCGCGCCTTGTTGGCCGTTGACATCACGCCGTCGCCTTGCCTGGTGCGGAAGATGCCGGCCGGACGTGCGCTGACTTGACGGTCGGCCTGGACGTTCTGCTTGCCGACGGCGACCGGCTGCGTCGTCGTCGGGCTAAGCAGTTTTTCGGGCATATGCACAGCGGCGGCACGGCTTACACGCTCGTTGGCAATCAGGCCGGCGACCTGCCGGACGGCCCCGAATCGCGGGCTGTAGATATGTACCCGGTTGCTCGGCTCGACCATCGTCCGGCCGTCGAGCGTGTCGAAGTGTGCAATACAGTCCTCCGGCTCCAGTCCCATTACTTCCTTGTTGTTCGTGACTGCCGCCGGCAGGCCGTTATCGCCGCCGTCGCGAAGGTATTCGTCCTCCGGGGATGGTTTTCCATGAGAGTATCCGCATTGCATGTTGTAGCTGTTGTCAAATGGCACGGAGTCACTGAATGCCCCCGCATGCAATGCGGGGGCTTTTCCGGTCGGTCCGCGACACGAACAGAAGATCAGCACACCCAGTGCGATCATAATCATAGTGGCACCGGCGTCTCGCCGGTGACACATAAGGAAAAGCGTTGCCATGAGTTCCGTCACACCGGCGAGACGCCGGTGCCACTTGATTTTCTTTGTTATTGTCACTAATTCAACGGTATTCAGCCACCACCGACCGCTAAACGATCAACACCACCCCCTGGCCCCTGAATCCTCATCCACGGTGGACAACCGAACAGAAAATCCATATCCGGCCCATGATCGCCCTCGGGCAGCCGGGCGCCAAGCCGCAAAATGGCAACCGGACGCCCCAGAGAATCGGCAACCGCCAGAGGGTCGCAACCGGCGCCCACCTCGAACCAGTTCTGCGACTGCGGATCATCCCGCACCGGCAGCGCTATTTGAGGGTCCTCGAGGTAGATCACCCTTGTGACGAACTTGCCCTCCAACGCCATTTGCAGATCCTGCTTGGCCAACTCGATTGGAATTGCGAACCGGTATTGTTGGCCGTGCGGCGCGTAGAGCCGGTCGATAAGCTCAATGGTTGGAAAGACCTCCAGCCCCGGGTTCAGCGGGATGTTCGTCACCCGAAGGCGATAAACTTGCCCGATTAACAACCCGGCACACACCGGCGCAGGGCGAGGTTGCTCGAACACACCGGCGGTCGCCAGCGAAACCATGGCCCCTTTCGGCGCCTTGATCTCTACCGGCTGGAAGAATCCGGGCAATGGTCCGCCCCGCTGAAGTTGGCTGCCGCCAATCGCTCCCGGCGGCATTACACCTTGGTGCAGGTAGTGTACTCCCGGCCCTTGGGCAAGCGACGATGCGCCGACCGTCAAGCTCAGCAGCGCCACCACCACTAAGTTGCAGGCAACTCGTCTTGCACGGCGGGGCTTGTGGACCATTGTCTTGTACTTCATCATTTAGCCCGCCGTGAATACACGGCGGGCAAACGTGGTGAGCATTTTCCGCTAGCCCCGGGTGTATTCACCCGGGGCTAAATGTTCATGTTTACTGGCAGCGGTCGTCGATGACTTCGTGCCGGTTGCCAAACGGTTGGTGGTTCAGCATCAGACCCGGCCGTGTATGCTCGATGATGCGAGCATGTTTGGCCGGCTTGGGGTAACTGAACCCCGGGATTTGGCGAACGTCGATTTTCACTTTTTGCGTTGGGCCTGGTATACGCATATGCGTGTGGTTCTTGATGACGTGCTTTTGCAGTCCGGCCGGCACACCCAACGGAACGTGCGGCGGGCCGGGCAGACCGATCGGCGTGCCGCAGTTCGGCATCCCGTACTGCGGAGCGTTTAACCCGGAGATGTAGTTGGTCGGCATTGTGCCGGGGCCTCCGACGGCGGTTCCCATCGGTGCTCCCATCGTGCCTTCTACAGGGCAAGGATACATCCGGCCGTCGTCCGTCTGCATGTATGCAATCGGCATCACGCCGCCATGTTGCACCAGGTCGCCGGGAATTTCCAGGTCCTTGTTGCCCAGCCGGACGATAGCCAGGATCGCCCCACGGCGATCGGCCTCGACCACCGGGTCCACGCCCGGATCCAGCCGGGTGCTTACCAGCGTTTCGACTCCTGCCAGCGCCAATTCCTGGAAATCGGGGTCTGGCAGATAGATCACCTTGGTAACAAAGTTGCCGGTTAGCACCTGGTCGAAGTCCTCTTCGGTGAATTGGACCGGTATTGCGTTGTGCGATAGGAATGCTTCGGTGCGTGGCATTGCCGGACCGACCTCGAGCGTGGGATACAGCTCCACGCCCGGCCGGCCGGGTATGTTGGTCATCTTCAGCCGGTAAATGGCGCCCTGCGGGAAGTTGCTGCGTCCGGGACAGATCATCGGTTCCGAGTCGAACTGGCCCGGCATACTAACGTCCCAGGCGACCGTCATGCCGTCCGGCCCGACGAACGCCACCTGCGAGGAAGGATTCCCACCCATCGGTGGAGGCGGCGAGGGCATCATAATACCCGGCCCGGGGCCGCCAACACCCGGCCCAGGTTCCATGAGCATCTGTGCCGGCGGCAGGTTCTGTTTGAACGGTCCGGTGCAGCCAGCTATTGCTACTGCAACGATCAACAAACCAGCTACGCAAAATCTCATCATGTTCCCCCTGTTTGAAAGCGGATTATCACCGACGGTATTCACTCCGTCGAGCATAATTGACGTGGACCATATGTTCAGGCTGTCATACAATGATTCGGCGCGTTACGATGCAATTCTTTGGTAAATCCGTTAATACCGGCAAAATGAAGATGAAAATACCTATCTTGCCATTGCTGTGGATGTTCGCAGTATGTCTATGGTCGGTTGCGGGCCGAGCCGAATGGCCGACTGAGGTCAGGACCGAGCAGTCTTTCCAGCCAATGCCTCGACAGGTCCTCGAAGCCGCCGTCAGAACGCTCGAAAGTCGCCGGTCCATATCCACCAAGATATTTCAGGAAATCGACCTGTTCGACAAACGGCTGATCGGATCCGGCGTCTATCTCGAACAACGTGTCGGATACCCATCTGGAGACCATTGTCCGTTGATACGACTGGAACTGAGAATCCAGCTAGGCGATCAGACCAGCAGCATGGTCCAGGTCTGTGACGGCCGGTATCTGTGGACACACCGGAAGCTGTTGGGAGTAGGAGATTTGCGCCGGCTGGATGTCGCCGGGGCTATGCGAGGATTGCGGCAGACCGAAGAAGTGCCCGGGCGGGATAAAATAGAGATGCTGCCGGGATTGGGCGGATTGCCGAAACTGCTCCGCGGACTTCATGCGGCATTTGACTTCCACAGTGCACAACGGGGACTGCTAAAACTACAAGACGACAGTTTGCCGGTCTGGCGACTCCGAGGCCGGTGGAAGCCTAAGATGTTGGTTAAGGTGCTGCCAAAACAGAAAAAGGCGATCGAGGCGGGCAAACCGGCCGATCTGAGCAAGCTGCCCGAGTACCTGCCGGACCATGTGCTGCTGATGCTGGGCCATGACGACCTGTTTCCATACCGCATCGAGTACCGCCGGAGTGTTGCAGAGGACGACGATCCGCAGTCGAGCCGTGCGCTTGTGACGATGCAACTGTTCGAGGTCGTAATCGACGTGCCGATCGATCCCAACAGGTTCCACTACAACCCCGGCGACTTGGAGTTCGAAGATGAGACGGAGGAATTCCTGAAGTCGTTGGAAATAAAGTAATCATTTAGCACTACAACACTAACTCAACCTTAACGAATACACCACGGAGTTACGAAGGACACGGAGAGGAGTGAAGAACGAAGAGAGAGGAGCGAGGAGAGAAAAAAGAGGTGTTGACAATAGTTTATCTCTCTTCTCTTTTCTCTCTTCACTCTTCTCTGTGACTCCATGGTGAACACATATCAACCGGCGGCGAGCCTTGATAGCTCGGCATGGTCCAGAGTTCGGCCGGATCGCCCGGCAATCGGTTAATCCGCACGTTGCCCAATTCGATGCGCATCGAGAGCTGTGCCGGTGGGCAGTTGATCTCGACCACCGTGGGCATAATCAGCCCGGTCAGCGGGTCCATGCGATGGCCGCCGGCAACGGAACCGGCCAACAGTCTGCCTTGTGAGTCGAAAACCCTCTGCTCAAGGACCAGGCCGCCGTCGGCATCTACTACGGTGACCTTGGTCGCCGGCCCTTCCGGTGTTTCTATGATAGTGCGGACTTCCAGTCGTCCGCCCGACAACGGGAAGGGGCCTTGATGCGGCAACGTCGGGTCGAACTGGGCAGTGCCCAGCGCGTCGATGAGCCAGTCGGGTTTTATGACTGCAATCTGCTGCATGTGGCTCGTGGCGAGCCGGTCGTGACGGCAAAAGTACACACCCGGCGGTTGGTTACGCCGGACCCAGAACCAGAACAACTCGTCGTTGCTGCCAAGGTCGATTTCCGGCCCGGTCAGTCCGGTCTCCGCCCTCAATCGCAGCCGATTTGGCCGTTGGAACGCGATGCTTGCCCGAAGCGTGGGAGAGCCAGGCCCGCTGAGCTTCGCATCGGTGGTCGAGAACGAGTGGATTTGTGAGTTATTGCGGTTGACGACCTGGATTACCTGCTCGATTGTCGGACAGTGCGGCAGTGCACGGGGCAGAGGGGTGGTGTACGGTCGGACCATGTTCGGACAGCCTGCACCGCTTAAAGCGAACAGTCCCGAGGTTACAAGCAGCAACAGTAAAGAGCGGTATCCGTCCATGGATTTTTTCTTTAAGTGGCGCCGGCGTCTCGCCGGTGAAACACAAGTTCCATAACACCGGCGAGACGCCGGTGCCACTGTGTTGATGATACATATGTTGTCGACTAAACATTTATTCCAACAAAGCGACAAGTTCCTGCTGTATCTCGTCGATTTGCGTCTGCTCCGGCGCAACGACCGGTATCTTATAGGTCGTCTGGCGACGGGGGCAGTACAAAACCATGACCTGGCGGCCGTTCTGCTCGGTTGAGCCTTCCTCTAATTGCATCACGCGACGTCGGACCAGGAGCAATGCCAACACATATCGCATGTCCTGTTTGTCGGGCTGTTCGGCCAACTCGTCGAAGAACCGGAGCATCACGTCGTTTGGCGCCCAGTGCCGCCGGCGCGTGTTGCGGTCTGGGACGTGCGACTTCCACCAACCCACGGCGTCCTCGGGGGGGCACTCCCAGGCGTCCTCTGCATAGTCGTAGCGCTTCAACTCGGCCCCTTCGGCCAGCAACACCGAGTAGAACGCCTCGCCGGGCGCCAGTTCCCGACCGCTTTTGGCACAGTGTCGCGTGCAGCGCTGAACGTCGTAATCCATTGCGGCGGAAGATTACCCGAAACGGGCAACTGACTCAATAGACAGTTCAGCGTGCAGTGAAGAACCGGCAATCGGTCCCGCCCGGGCCGATTTGCACCCGGACCGGCCTGAAACACTTCGGACAGCGGCCTTCGTAGGCGGTCTCGGTCCGATTGATGTAAATCCGGGTATAGACGCCGCAGCAGTCGAACGTTACGCCGATAAACCGCCGCGGGGCCTTCCCCTCTTTGGCAGAGGCTGCAATTGGCGGGTCACAGGAAAGATCGACATTTTTACCGGCCATTTGTTCTATTTCCCGCAAATTCCCCGGCTTTACAAATTCGCCATAAGACGCCGGTTATACTCCGCACGGTCATACCAACACCCGACAAGAACCGCAGATTATGGCCGCGTGAAGTATAGCCTACACCTGCGACTGTTTCCGATACTGTCCCGGTGTCTGACCGGTCTTGTCCTTAAAGATATTACACATGTACTCGACGTGGTTGAACCCGGCGAGTTGTGCAATCTTCACCAACGGGTAGTCAGTCCGGCTCAGCAGTTGCTTGACACGATGAAGCTGTGCGCGGATGATTTCGGCCTTCGGCGAACGACCGACGAACCTGGCGAACCGCCGCTCCAGCGTGCTGCGAGAAACGCCGACGTGTTCAAGTACGTCTTCGACATTCACGCCCTCGGCGGCATGTTCACGAATAAAGTGCATGGCGGCGGCGACGTCGCCGTCGGCGCTGGTCAACACGTCGGTCGACTGTCGGGTAATCACGTCGAGAGGCCCCACGAGGATTTTTACGGTCGGCAGGTCCTCACCGCTTATCATCCGGTCCAGCAGCGCCGCCGCCTCGTAGCCCATCTTTCTGGTGTTAGGCTCGATGCTCGATAGCGTCGGTGCACACAGGTCGCACACAACGTCGTCGTTGCCCACGGCGATCACCGCCGTTTCATCCGGCACCACGATACCGCACTGGCTACAGGCGTCGAGCACGTGCTCTCCACGGGCGTCGTTGCAGGCCATCAGCCCGACCGGCTTGGGTAGCGACGCAACCCACGCCGCCAGCGCCTCCGCGTCGAGCACGCCATGGGCCTCGAACGTCGAGCTGTCCCGGTCGTGAGATTGACGGGGACATTGAAAAACACTCACCTTGTAACCCAACTCGGACAGGTATTCGGTAAAATATTCACGGCGACGCTCGGAGTAATACAGCCCGTCAAACCCGCAGTAGGCGAATTGTTCGAACCCGTGTTCGATCAGGTGGTCGGCGGCCATGTGCGCTACGGCCCGATGATCGGTATCCAACGTCGGTATGTCTTCCAGATCGTACCATCCCAACAGGTCGACGGTAGGTATGTTCAACTTCTGTATGTGTTGGATCAATTTTCGGCTTTCGCACCGCATGATAAGCCCGTCGCCGCCCCATTTTTCCAGCCGTGTCAGCACTACGTTGCCCGGGGCACGCACCTGTTGAAAAAACGACCACGGTCCGTGTACGTGCGCATAGGCGGCAATGCCGCGCAGCAGGTTTCTTTCGTACGTCCGGTGCGATTCAATCAGCAGTGCAATCCTTGAATGTCTGGCCATCTTTGCGATCTCGCGGACAATGTGCCGCCGGAACCGGGAAAGCGACGGATAACTATATGATTACAGCATGAATCCGTCATCATGCTGCCTTACACAGGTCCGTCTATCGTAGTATATCTCGTATTATCGGCCGATATCACCTGCTGACGCAAAACCTTAATAAATTGACGCAATATTTCCTTGACAATGTTTCGCCCCCGATTATTATAGAAGTTAGAAGTTGGCTTCGGGTAAATTTTCTCTGTAAGTCGCAGAGGACCTGTAAGTCGACGAACAGTTACTTCTTTAGAAGGAGGGTTGTAAGATGAGTAAGGTTTCAATGTTAACGGGTGCTGTTGTGTGTATTGCGATGTTGTTGTGGGTTTGCACCGTACAGGCGGCGCCGATCCCCATCAACACAAACACGTTGGCGGAGTCGCTCGTGACCGGCCAGCCGCTGCTTGGCAAAACTGTCGACCTGTACATGTTCCAATCCGTCCAGTACGACTCCGATCATGAAGGGAGCATGCAGACGTACACGGTGAGCAAGCTCGACCTCAACGGGGCCGCGGTCACGGACGTGCGCGGGCAAAATGATCTTGAGATCCGCATGCCAGGCGTAGATGCGTTTAGGGCCTATTTCCTTCCTGCGGCCGCAGGCCGCCGGACCCAACCGTGACGAGTTGGTCTTGCACCAGGGCCTCAACACGGGCTACGGACAATTGCCGTACGGCACGAGTTTGACCGATGTTTCGACCGACAACGGCATGGAATTCACATTCGACGTCGGTGTGAAGAACCTGCTGGGACCGGACATCCTGATCATCGAGAACGGCAACGGCGACGACTTGCGGATTCGAGGGATTGATGCCGCAGGCACGGTGACGCTTAGCGTACTCAAGAACTCTGGGCACTGGGGAGTCGATTCGAATGCCCATGAGACGTTCCACCCTTCCTGGGGCTTCCCCGCCTGTATGTCGACGCTCAAGACAGGGTCGGTCGAAATCCCGGGTAGTGCGTGGACCATTAGTGATCGTGGTGGCACGCTGATTGATCTTAGCGATCTTGGCTATGCGTCGGACGCCGTGGCCACCGGAATCTTCATCCAGTGTCAAAGCGACGGCACGCGTCTCGATCCGATGATCGTCGCCGGGTTGAACGAGGTTCCGGAACCGAGTACGCTTGTTCTTTTGTTGACCTTTGTCTTTGGTGCAAGCACCTTGGTGCTATGTCGGCGCAGGAAGAGGTCATAGTAATAACACGCGAGAAGACCATCCCAGCACGGCGGTGCAGGTTCGGCCGCCGTACCGGGATGGCTCATACACCGAGCCGGCAAGGATTTTGCACCATGCGAAGACTTTGCAGCAGCGGGTTTCCCTAGTCGAACTTTTGGTCGTGATCGCGATCATCGGCATTCTGGTCGCGTTGTTGCTGCCGGCGGTGCAAGCTGCCCGAGAAGCAGCCAGGCGGATGCAGTGCTCCAACAATCTCAAGCAACTTGGGCTGGCAGCGATCGCTCACGAATCGGCACACGGCCACTATCCAACCGGCGGCTGGGGGATCCGTTGGGTCGGCGATCCGGATCGTGGCTTCGACCGGGACCAGCCGGGCGCTTGGACGTACAACATATTGCCGTTTATCGAACAAGAGACGTTGCACCAGCTTGGATCCGGCGGGACGGTTGACGAGAAAAAGGCGGCTGCCGTCCAGCTTATGCAGACGCAGTTGGCCGTGCTGCACTGCCCCAGCCGCCGCCGGCCGGCACTGCGCCCAAATTTCGTATCATTCCATAACGCCGACGCGCTCTCCGAAAACCAAAAGACAGACTACGCGGGCAATATCGGCGACGTCCAAACAACGCCGACTACACCCACCGGCCCGTCGCCTGCCTCGGGCAGCGACATCTATGCCAACGGCGAGACTTACACCGGTTGGCCTACCGATCAGACCGGCATATTCTACGCCCACAGTGCTACACGTCATGCCGAAGTTCAGGACGGTACGAGCAGCACCATCATGATCGGCGAGAAGTACCTCTCGCCCGACCACTACGAAAACGGCGGCGATTGGGGTGATGATGGAGGACCATACGCAACCAGCAGCGACGAAACTCGTTGGACCATATTCGCGCCACTTCCAGACCGTGCAGGCGTACACGATATTTACAATTTCGGCAGTGCTCACCCCGGCGGCTTTAATGCCGTCTTTTGCGACGGCTCAGTACACAATATAAGCTATGAGATCGAAACAGAGATTTTCCGGCGGCTTGGCAACCGTGATGACGGCGAGGTGATCCACGGCGATGCGTTTTGACTTCGGCGCGGGTAGACGTTCCCTCCCCATCCTCCGGCCTCCAATTTACGAAACTTTGAACTCCATGTACTAGAATGGGTCAACTATGATGACATACAAAATATATGCAAACCGTGCCAAGAGCGGTTCTTACTGTTCGGTCTTTACGGCCTTGGTGTTGCTGCCGTGCATGTGTTTCGCGGCCGACCGGATCGTTTCGGTCAAACCTCGGCAGGAAAGCGTGGGCCGGTTCGAGTTGCTCGAAGTGGACGTCGAGTTGGAGGCCGACTACCGAACGCCGTTCGACCCGCGACAGGTTGCGATTGACGGGCAATTCACCGGCCCCGACGGCGAAAAGATGACGGCGCCGGGGTTCTTCGCCCAGGATTTCTCGCGCAAGGTATGGAAAGGCCGCCGTGAAGTGCTCACGCCGATAAACCGTGGCGGCTGGAAAGTCCGTTTTACCCCGACGGCCGTCGGCGATTGGTGCGGGCAGATCACGCTAACCACGCCGCGCGGCGCCGTGCGCAGCAAGGAGTTCGCCTTCAAATGCACGGCGTCGAAGCACCCGGGCTTTGTCCGCATTGCCAAGGACAACCCGCGGATGTTCGAGTGCGACGACGGCAGTGCGTACCTGCCGATCGGACACAACCTGTTCATCGAGCGGCTTACAAAAGTCGATCCGTCGAGTTGGGCGCAATTCCACGTGATCGAGGTCGACGGCAAGAAGATCGTCGGGCTGGACCAGTATCGCCGCTGGCTGGACCGCATGGCCGAGGCCGGCTGCACGGCCACGTGTGTGAACTTCAACGGCCCGACGCTCGGGGTCGAAGGTTCTTGGGCGTATCGCTACAACCAGCGCGGCTGCTGGAAACTCGACCGGATCGTGCAAATGTGCCGGGAGCGGTCCATCGGCATCAAGGTGGTCGTCGAGCACATCCGCTACATCAGCACGGCGGAAGGAATCGACTGGGGCGGCTCCATGCCGAAGGTCCGGTCCGACTTCCCTTACTATTACAACAACGGCGGGACGTGCCGCTCGATGCAGGATTTGTTCGTCCTGCCGGCGGCACACGAGCAATTCCAGGCGCAGCTCCGCTACATCGTGGCGCGCTGGGGATATTCCACCAGCATCATGGCCTGGCAGACGTGGGCGGAAGTAAACTGCTGCCGGAAGGCCTCGCCCGCCGAGAAGATCGCCTGGACCGACAAGATGAACCGCTACCTACGCTCGATCGACCCCTGGGGGCATCTGCTGGCCGTGCCCAACGGAAGTCACTGGGACAAAATGTGGACGTTGGATTCAGTCGAGTTTGTCCAACTGACAGGCTACGCGCGTCACAACGCGCCGCTTTCGCTGGTAGACCTCTGGGCTAACCGAGTTCTGGAATTCTCCCGCCGCTACGGCAAGCCGCTTCTGATCGGCGAGACCGGCATGGTGGACCGCGCATGGGGCTGCTCGGAACACCAGGACGCATACCGATACCCGGACGCACCCAAGGACAAACAGGGGATAATACTCCACAACGCAATCTGGGCGCCCTTCTTCGCAGGGTCTTGCGGGACTGGGATGCACTGGTGGTGGGCATACTACATCGATCCGTTCAACCTCTATCACCATTATAAGCCGTTCGTGCAATTTACGGCCGACGTACCGTGGAACCGGCTCGACTTCGCCGCGTTCGAGCCAAAATGCTCAACTGACACCGTGCGAGCGATTGCCCGCAAACACACAAAATGGGGTATCGTCGGTTGGGTGCATCACAAGCAAAACACCTGGAAACACGTGGTCGCCAAGGGCAAAACGCCGACTGCCGTCTCTGCCGCCACCGTAACGCTTGATGTACCTGCGGGAAATTACGAGTTGAGCTGGTTCGATTCCTGGGAGGGCAAGGATCTCAGCCGCACCGAGTTGAAACACACCGGCGGCCCATTGGAGCTTAGCGTGCCAGACTTTTCACGCGACGTGGCATTCAAGCTCCGGCTGGTCTCAACCGGCAAAGAGTCTCAATGACCCCTTGACTTTTGCCGATATATTTTATAGAGTTAATTATATGAACCAACTGACGATCCTATTGCCGTTGTTATTATTGGCCCCGGCCAGGCGCCGGCTGTAGGGTTCGTACGCAACTTCCAAACCGAACAGTCAAACGAACCCCAAGGCCGGCAACGCCTTGGGGTTTTTTTATTGATGGTACGTAAATCATGAACGACACGAACCAACGCAAAATTGTAATCTTCGACACCACGCTCCGCGACGGCGAGCAATCGCCCGGGGCCAGCATGAACCTGGCCGAGAAAATGGAGGTCGCCCACGCGCTGGTCGAGCTTGGTGTGGACGTAATCGAGGCCGGGTTCCCGATCGCCTCACCCGGCGATTTTCAGTCCGTCTGCGAGATCGCCCGGGCGGTGCGTGGAGCGGTTATCTGCGGGCTGGCCAGATGCCGAAATGCCGACATAGATCGGGCGTGGGAGGCCGTCAAAGATGCCCAGCGGCCCAGGATTCACGTCTTCCTTGCCACCAGCGCCATCCATCGCGAGCATAAACTGAAGATGGACAAGGACGAGATCGTCCGTCGTGCAGTGGACGGTGTAAAGCGTGCGGCCGGCTATTGCTCAGACATCGAATTCTCGCCCGAGGACGCCGCAAGGACCGAGACCGACTTCCTGTGCGAGGTGGTCCAGGCCGCCATCGACGCCGGCGCCACCACGGTGAATATACCCGATACGGTCGGCTACGCCACACCGATGCAGATGAAAAGCGTTATCGAAATGCTCCGCCGTCGAGTGCCGAACATCTGTCGGGCAGTGATCAGCGTACACTGTCACAACGACCTTGGGCTTGCCGTGGCGAACAGCCTGGCGGCAGTCCAGGCCGGGGCAGGGCAGGTCGAGTGCACCATAAACGGAATCGGAGAACGGGCAGGGAACTGCTCGCTCGAGGAGATCGTCATGGCGCTGCGTACCCGGGGCGATTATTACCACGCCAATACCAAAATCAACAGCCGGCGACTGGTGCCTACAAGCCGGATGGTGGCCGGGATCACCGGCATTCAGGTGCAGCGGAACAAGGCCGTTGTCGGACAAAACGCCTTCGCACACGAGGCCGGTATTCACCAGGACGGAATGTTAAAGGAACGAACCACCTACGAAATCATGCGGCCCGAGGACGTCGGGTTCGCCATGACCGACCTGGTGCTGGGCAAGCACAGCGGCCGAGCGGCGCTGGCCGATCGGGCAAAGGCGCTGGGATATGAGCTTACCGGCGAGCAACTCGACGTGGTGTTTGCGGATTTCAAGGTGCTGGCCGACAAGAAAAAGGACGTCTACGACGGCGACATCGCCAGCCTGATCGAACAGCAAATCCACGCCGTGGCCGAACAGTGGACGTTGCAATCGTACAGGGTGACCTCCGGCACCGGGCTTATCCCGGAGATATCGCTAACACTGCGTCATGGCGATAAAGAGCACAACACGAAGATGGCATCCGGAGACGGACCGATCGACGCCGTGCTGCTGGCCATCGAAGAGATTACCGGCATAAACGTTGACTGTAAGGATTTTAACGTCCACAGTGTGACCGTCGGCCAAGACGCCCAGGGCGAGGTCCGAGTGCAGGTCGAGTACGGCGGCCGGCTGTACCGCGGTCGCGGCATTTCGACCGACAGCATCGAGGCCAGTGCAAAGGCGTTCCTGAATGCAATCAACCGGATTGCGGCAGTATCCCGGCCGAGTGGCGGAATAGGTAGACGCTCGGGATTTAAAATCCCGTGAGCACAACGCTCGTGCGGGTTCGAGTCCCGCCTCGGCTAGCTGATAATTTGTACAGTATCGTAAGGAATCGCATTCCTCGGTAAAAACAGTGGTTTGCGGTTCCGCTTGCGATGCCGTACTACGTGATTCCGCAGAATACTGCGCCGCATTTTGCGCCGCTTCTGCGCCGGCCTGGACAGCTTGCTCAAAGTGTTCGTCGGTCACTTGAAGATAGTGCTTCGCGGCGATCGGTTCGCTGTTGCCAATCCACTGGCAAACAACGTGCATTGGGAACTGGTCAGCCAGTTCAGTTTCTCTGGTCGAACGCATGTTTGGGAACAGCTTGGGCCATTCCTTTAAGCCGGCCGACCAAATGATGTCTAACAGTCGAGACCGCAGATTGACGTTCACAGGATCGCTGCGGTATTGATTGCCGAGAACGTATTCTGCCCCAGTCTCGGCTTGCTCCCAAGCTTCTTCCATGTACGGCCGTAATTCTGGAAACAGAGGAATCACGCGAGATTCCCCGCCCGGATGATGTGCGGTCTTGGGACTCGTCACGCGGATTCTACCGTGCTGCCAGTCGATGTCCCGCCAACGCAGGCCAAAATGCTCTGAAGGGCATCGCAGGCCGCCGTAGCGACTCAAAGCGACTATCAACCGCCATTGAGCATCGGGGCAAGCGTCAATCACCTTTTGGGTCTCGTCGAGTGTGACAAAGTAGAACCGCTCGCGATTGGGAAGGAAGTCCAGACGCCAATCGTCGGCATCGCCCTGGTTGATGCTCCGAAGCCCCTTGTCGGAACCAAAAAACCCGACCAGTGAGCGGCGAGTGCTCCCGTACTTCATCGTTGTCGCCGGCTTCACGTTGGCCCGACCTTGAATATACGAATCCAGAAATGCGTCCAATGTTGCCCGCTCCCGGGCTGGAAGCAACCCCACCGCCGCCAGCTTATCGACCAGGGCGTTGGGCAGTTCGGCCACCCATCTGGCCGTTTCGCTATCCCAACCGCAGCCCGATACCGCCGCCGCGACAAGATGCTCCACCTTGATCTTAATTGTCTCGGCTGCCCGCCCGGGCACTTTATCCAGCCGAATCGTCTTACGCCGGCCGTCGGGTGCAACGAACAGAATCCGCTTTCGTCCGTTGGGGTCTCTTGCTATACTCGCCATGATTACCTGCCTTTCTTTTTCTTGCTTTTCGGTTTTCGTGCTTTACTACCTATCGTGATATCCAGGTCGAGATAGTCGGCGAGGGTATCCAGAATTGGCATCGACAATCCCCCTGTGCCGTTCACGAATCGGGATAAGGTCGCTTGATCGATACCTGTGTCTTGTGAAATCACGTAACGACTCTTGCCACAGCCTTCGATTGCGTGGCGTAATTGGTCGCTCAGTTTGGTTCGTTTTCGTGCCATCGGTCACATTCTATACGTTACTTGAAAATTTGTCAAGCCCCATGCCGACAATCGGTGTTGGTTCGTAAATACTCGTAAGTTTTGCAAGGCGTCGTTGCCTGGTTTAATGTCCTGCCAACCGCTCATATTCGCTCCCTTACGGCCTCATGCCCGACAGGTATTTGCACCGGCTTGTGCCCTCGGAACGCAACCCTGGCGAACCTCGGCGGCCGTTTCGTCGATCTTGCCGAACTGAAACCCCTCGGGCACCTCTGGCAGGTCATCGAACGTGGATCGTGCCCACCAGCGTTGCCACTCGGCCAGGTCGGGCCGTTCCCAACCCCATCTGCCGGCACAGTCCGGTCGCTGAATCCACCCATCGAACGGCGTGCCCGCCAGTGGGTGCTCGGCCGTCGAGGTGTCATCCGCCGGCGTGGCCGTTAGTATCGCCAACAGTTCGGCCTTGTGGACTTTCATCCGTTCGGCCAACTCGGGCGTCACAGCCGACCGTGGGCGGTATCGCAACCGGTTGCCGTGGGCCGTCACCTCGATACCCAGCCGCCCAAGTTCGGCAAGCAGATTGGTAGCCGTGGTCATATTTCTCCCCATTCCTCGCCACTCTCAGAAGTTTGGCGGTCTATGGTCTGGCAACGTCCACACCCACTGCCCTGACTCGCCGAACCCTTCGCGGTGTGCCTTGATTTTGAGTTCCAACTTTGCTCGTTCAAGTGTCCGATCCTTGATACCATCGTTCCGTGCCTGCCGCTTGAGTTCCTCGGACGGAACAGAACCGTTGCCAAGGGCATCGCGCAGCCAATCTACAGCCTCAGACAACGCACCGCTCTTCTCCCTTTCACCGTTGGAATGTTCCAGAGCATCATCGACCGACACCTCGACCGGCTCAGGCTCCCACACAACCACCGGGTCGTCGTTTGGCCCATAAGGTTCAATGCTGTACGCCAACCCCAACACGTCAGCCGCCAGGTTGTTTTTGATCGGCAACATCAGCCGCCGATGCGAGTTTTCCTTGTCCTTAGACACCACCCAAGTTGCCCGTGCCGCAGCGACAAACGCTAAACTTCCCATACTCCGATAGATTGCCGGGCCGACATTGTTCTTGTTCAGGTGAGTCACCGCAACCACCGCCACCCGATACCGGCCGGCCAGTTCAGACAGCGGAGCCAGTAGCCCGCGAATCTCGGCGTTCTTGTGAGAATCCGTCCGCCCGAGATATGCCGTAATCGGGTCGATCACCACCATCCGGCAGTCGGGCGTTTGGCATATTGCCGCTTCGACGTAGGCCAAGTCGCGCGACAGGTCTATACTGCGCTGATATCCACCATCTTCGTCACTCCCACAAATACCGGTTAGTGTAAAGATGCGACGAACCTCGGCACCGGCCGCGTCCAGCCGCGGGCGGACCGTATCAGCAATGTCATCCTCAGCGCTGAGCAACACCACACCGCCGGCTTCTCACCCTCGCAAACGTACACCCGATCTGCACCCGCCAAGTCCGGCAGGCCATACAACGGCCTCGGCTCCGGCATCCCGGCGACCATCGCCATTGCGGGCTATCGGCAGGATATCTTTGCCCGCCGGCGTATCCCATCGGACAATCGCGCCGACCTGTTCGCCTTCGGCGTTGCGATAAGTCCACATGGCAGACCTATTGCCGTGCTGGCGTTCCAGTTCGCGCACCATCGCGTTGGCCGTGGAGCAGGTCTTGCTGTTGCGGGTTTTTTCTTGGCCGTGTCTGCGGCATTGCCGTTTTTTTCGGGGATTTTGCAATTGTGTAGACGTAGACGACATCAAGTCGCGCATCGTCAGCCCTAACGCCGCGCAGATTTCTTCAACCGAACAGCCTGCATGGCAATGGAGCAACGCCTGCCTATCGCCACCTTCTGTGATGGTTAAACTGGGCCGTCGGTCATCATGCGTCGGGCATTTAGCCGACCAACCCTTCCCGCTCCGCTTTGCGTTGGGTAGTTTGGACAATACAAGTTCAACAGGGGTGTCGTTCATCGGTCGGCACCCCCTTCCTTTTGTGCGTCGATCCATACCAGCAGATCGGTCGGATCGTACAAGGTTCGGCTTCCGATTCTCACCATCGGGATTGACCCGCGTGGGACCGTATTGCTCCAAAGCGTTTTTTCGCAAATCGACAAAGCCGCAGCCGCGTCGCGGGCGGACAGTAACAGCTTGACCGAAGGAGTATTAGTCATCTTGCACCACCTTTTGCTCGGCCCCATCAAGCCAAGCTACCAGCGCATCACGCCGATAAAGCACGGCGCGGCCCAGCTTAATCGACGGTATCGTACCATCGTGGGTCAGTTGCCAAAGTAAACGAGGCGAGATTCCCAGGGCCTTCGCCGCGTCGCGGGGGCGCAGGGCCAGGGCCGGCGTTGTTTGAGCGGTTTTCGTTTCCATTATCGTTTCTCCAACAGGTCGCTTGCCGCGAAGTGCGGCCCGCATACCCGTTGGGCCAGCGTTCGATAGAACGATGCCGAACAGTGCGAGAATTGCACGAAAACGCCGACAAAAGCAGGGTCCAGCAGGGGAAAGAAAATTATTCAGGTGTTCGGCAAACGATGCCGAATGATCGAACACCCATCCGGCTATTCGTCTTCACGATATTCTTCGCCGGACGGGTTGCGCCCGTACAGATTGTGTGGCGAGAACACTTGGTTAAGCAACTTCAATGCCGTCACAAGCCCCAATTTGTCCCCGCAAAGTGCCCGATACTTTGTATGCCCCTTGAACGCTTTTTTAAAGAATGCCGAAGCGGTTGACGTTACGTCGTCTGCGTGTGCTTCCGTCGTCGCCACAATGCCCAGATCATCCCACACATCGTCCAGAAAACCCGGCAGTCGCTTAGCGTCGCGACTGGAAAACTTTTTCACCTGGATGAGCTTTTTTGCGCTATAAGCCGCGCCCTGAACAAAGCGGTCGTTGTGTTCTTTGTCATTCCCTACACTCGACGGCCACGGGTCAATGACGATGCCCGTGTAGTCTTCTTCCTCGTCGATCACGGCGTCGTTGACCACGCCCAAAACCATGTACTTATGGAGCAGGCTCGGGTTGATCGGCATCAGCGGATTGTAGCGGACGTACTTGAGTTCTTTATTCGTGTGGTAGCTGAGATTGGACGCCGCCCACTCGATCAGGCGGGCTTGCCATTGTTCCAGGTGCTCGGGCACGACAACGATGTCTTGGACCTGGACTGGACTTCTACACGGATGGTGGGCAATTGGGAAAGAGTGTACCTTGTCCGTGAAAAAGTCCATTTTTCCAAGGTGCGCACAACAGTTTACAGGGTTTTTCGGATCTGGATGAATTTTTCGGTTTGCTGCTGGATCGCCCGCTCGGTGGGCAGACGCTCCATTGAACTGGCACCATAAAAACCGTCGGCGGCCCTGCAATGCTTCAAGACGTACTGAGCATCATCGGGTTCGGCGATCGGCCCACCGTGGCACAGCACGATCACATCATTACGGATGTCTTTGGCGCTTTCGGTGATCTGGTCGATCAGTTTCACAGACTCAGTAAGTGTTTTGGCCGTCTTCGTGCCGATCGAGCCGGAGACGGTGCATCCCATGTGGGCGACAATGATATCGGCGCCTGCTTCGGTCATCTTGGCAGATTCGTCGGTGGTAAAGACGTATGGTGTAGTCAGGAGATCCCTTTCGTGAGCAAGCCGGATCATTTCGACCTCCTTGTCGTAGCCGAAACCGGTCTCTTCCATTGACACGCGAATAGCACCCTCGAATAGACCTACGGTAGGGAAGTTCTGCACACCGGCAAACCCGGTGTTCCGGACCTGGTCGAGGAAGCGGTCCATCCGGCGCATAGGATCGGTGCCGCACACGCCGGCCAGCACGGGGGTTTTTTTGACCACCGGCCACACTTCAGCGGACAGCGCCATCATCCTCGCATTGGCATCTCCGTAGGGCAGCAGTCCTGCGATCGATCCACGCCCGGCCATTCGGAAGCGGCCGGCGTTGTAGATCACGATCAAGTCGATGCCGCCGGCTTCTTCGAACTTAGCGCTGATGCCCGTGCCGGCACCACCGCCAATGATCGGTTTTCCCTCGGCGATTTTCCGCCGAAGACGTTTCAGAATTTCACTTCTTGGTTCAGCCATCTTGATCTCCTGTTAATAGTGTTGAGGATATACGAACTCGTCTCCTTGGCCATGCTCGTCAGCAGGGTCTCGGCGCAGCGCCGAGCGAACCGGGGGGCGTTAACGTGACAATCCATTTCGACCACCGGGATGTCCCGGCGGAGATTCTGCTTCAACGCATCGAACAACGCCTGATCGGCCTCCGGCCACCAGAACGGGCCGCCGGGAACGTCGATCATGCTCAGGCCCCGAAGCGGAAGCAGCACGGTGACCGGGGCTGTGCTCATATTGAACTTTTCGGCCATGATTTGGCCCAACCGGCGGCATTCCTCGGGCGTGGTGCGCATCAGCGTGACGTTGGGGTTGTGTTGGTAAAATATCCGCTCTTGAAACTTCTCGGGCACGGTCTCCGGCACGCCGAAGTTCACCATGTCCAGGCAGGCCGGGGTGACAACTGCGGGCACACCACACTTGGCAGCGGATTCCAGGCGCGTGGGACCGGCAGACAAGATTCCGCCGACCAACTCGTCGGCCCACTCCGTAGTGGTCACATCGAGCACACCCGCGGTCAGACCGGCCTGGATAAGGCTTTCCATGGTCTTGCCGCCGTTGCCGGTGGCGTGGAAGACCAGCACCTCGTATCCGGCCTCCTCGATGATCGCCTTGGCGGCTTCCACGCAAGGGGTGGTGTTGCCGAACATGGAGGCGACTACCAAAGGCTTGTCTTCCCCGGGCGGCACCTCGGTTTCCACCATGCCACAGACTGCCCCAACCGCCTTGGTGAAGACCTCGCGGCTAATCCGGTTGATGCCCGAGACCTCCCCAATGCTGGGAATCATCACGCTGTCCTTAATGCCCACATAGCTG
>DAOWNK010000228.1 GCA_030642635.1 Pirellulales bacterium | reverse complement strand
CACCAAGGCGGCCAGCGGCCGGCGCGATTGGTGAATTACAAACAATTCCGGATGAAGAGGCCGACCGTAAAGCTGGAAAACCAACTCCGCGACCTTTAGTCGAGCAGTAATCACAACGGGTATTCCTTGTATGTATTAAACAATCCCCGATCGGGGCGATGAATTCCTGAATTCCTACGACGCGGTTCATTATAAGCACGGTTTGCATTGCGCGCGAAGGCCGATTTTTTCGAAAAGTTTTCGACACGTTGTCCGATTACAAAACTGGTCTTGACAAATTCCGACCGATTTGTTCCGCGCCGTGCAAGCACAGCGGCTGAACAACTATCGCCGTCGTACCGACGGCGGCTAAACTTCCCCCTTCCCCGTCAAAACACCCCCACCAGGATGTCGTACACGGCGTGTGTGCCGGCCGCAATGCCGAATCCGCGGTAAATAAACAAGACGGCGAAAAACACACCCGCCGAAAATCGAAACAGAAAGCTGAACCACTCGAGCGAATCGCCGTACGGACCGACGTAATGAGCAGCCGCAAACACCAGGCTCGTCGACAACACAGCAATCAGCACACTCGTCCGCGGCGCCACGCCCGCACGTTTAAGTCCCCAGGCGACCAGCGAGAGCAATATCAGCCGAAACAGCAGTTCCTCGTAGATTCCCGCTCCAAGGTACCCGATCGCGGTGCCGACGGTTTTTCCGAGTCCCAAGTCGACCGGTCCGGCGACTGCGTCCAGCAAAACGCCCTGCAATTGAAACAACAAACGCAGGCATACCGCAAGCAGCAGACATTCCACAGCCATTGCCCAGATAAGCCCCCTGGAAAGCCGCCACGGCTGGTGCGTTAGGTAGTGCCATCCCAGCAGCGTACAGACGGTCAGCACCGGCAACAAAAAGTGCTGGCTGAACCCCATCAGGTCCAGCAGCTCGCGCATCCACGCATCGGCGCCGTTGCGTACTCCGAAGACCAATACCCCAACCTCGTAAGTAATCAGAAGCGGTGCGATAAACACCAAGGCGGCCAGCGGCCGGCGCGATTCGGCCCAATAGCCTTCGCTGTGAGCAGTCGGCGGTTCGTGACGTTGTGCTTTCATTCAATCACATCCACATTCCAAAAGCCCCCGGACTGCGGTCCGGGGGATAGCGTAAGAGAAAACCGCCGCAGTTCCCCCCGGATTGCAATCCGGGGGCTTTTCGGCTCTTGTATAACTATATCGACCCGATACTCAACAGAACAATAACATGGCCGCCACGTTAATGGAAGTTTACCGCCGGCTGTTCGACGCATTCGGCCCCCAACACTGGTGGCCCGGCGAGTCGCCCTTCGAGGTTATGATCGGTGCGGTGCTCACGCAAAACACCAACTGGCAGAACGTCGAAAGGGCAATCGGCAACCTCCGCGAGGCCGACCTTCTCAACCCACATGCACTCTATGCACTGCCGCAGGAGGAATTGGAAGAGTTGATCCGGCCGGCCGGGTATTTTCGCATCAAGGCCCGACGACTCCGTAACCTGTTGAAATTCCTGGTGGAGCGCTACGATGGCTCGCTGGACGCCATGTTCGCTACCGGGCTGTCGACCTTACGCGAGGAGTTGCTCGGGATCAACGGCATCGGGCCGGAGACGGCCGATAGTATCCTGCTGTACGCCGGCCGTTTGCCCAGCTTCGTGGTGGATACATACACGCATCGCATATTCGCCCGGCACGGCTGGATCGATTTCGACACCGATTACCACGCGATACAAGACCATTTTCATAGCAACCTGCCAGACGACGTGGCGTTATACAACGAGTACCATGCACTGATCGTTCACCTGGGCAAGCACTACTGCCGCAAGACGAACCCGAAGTGCGATGAGTGTCCGCTGAACGAGTTCCTGCCCGACGGCGGTCCATTGGAACCGGAATAGGGAGGAGTTATGTCACTGTTCGAAGCAACCGAAGAATCGAACCGGCGCGAAGCGCAACCGCTGGCGGCGCGAATGCGGCCGGCTGCACTCGACGAGTTCGTCGGCCAGCAACACTTCCTCGGCGAAGGCAAGCTGCTCCGACGGTTATTGAAGGCGGATCGGCTCGGGTCGGTCATCTTCTACGGGCCGCCGGGCACGGGCAAAACGACGCTTGCCCGATTGCTGGCCGTCGAAAGCCGCAGCCGATTCCGGCAGATCAGTGCGGTGGCAAGCGGTGTGAAGGAACTGCGAGAAATACTTGCCGAGGCGTACGATCTGCTCTCGGCCTCGGCGCAGCGGACGCTGCTTTTTATCGACGAGATACACCGCTTTAACAAGGCGCAGCAGGACGTGCTGCTGCCGGACGTTGAGAACGGCGTGGTCATACTGGTCGGTGCAACGACCGAAAACCCGTTCTTCACAATTAACAGCGCGTTGGTCAGCCGCTCTCGTGTGTTCCAATTCGAGCTGCTCTCGAACGACCAGATCAAAGTGCTCGTGCTCCGTGCGCTTGCCGACAAGGATCGCGGGCTGGGCCGGCACGACATCCACCTGCACGACGACGCCTTGGAGTTCCTGGCGGAAGTGAGCGACGGCGACGCGCGGCGTGCACTCTCGGCGCTCGAGGTCGGTGTGCTCTCAAGCGACCAGCGCCCGTTGGAGTTCACCCGACAGTTGGCCGCGGAATCGGTCCAACGCAAAACGGTGCAGTACGACCGCGACGGCGACGTGCACTACGACGTGATCAGCGCGTTGATAAAAAGCATTCGCGGCAGCGATCCCGACGCGGCGTTGTACTGGCTGGCGCGGATGTTGGAAGGCGGCGAGGACGTGCGGTTCCTTGCCCGACGGATCGTTATACTGGCAAGCGAAGACGTAGGCAACGCCGACCCGGCCGCACTGCCGCTGGCCGTTGCGGCGGCACATGCCTGCGAGTTGGTCGGGCTGCCGGAATGCCAACTCACATTGGCCCAGGCCGTCATCTATCTGGCATGTGCCCCGAAGTCGAACGCGTCGTATGTAGGGATCAGCGAGGCCCGCTCCGACGTGCGTGACGGCCGTGTGTTGCCGGTGCCTGTGCACTTGAAGGACCGCAGCTATGCCGGTGCGAAACGGCTTGGGCACGGCAAAGGGTATCAATACGCCCACAACCATCCGGACGCCGTTGCAACGCAGGACTACCTTGGCGTGGAGCGGGAGTACTATCGGCCGGCCGACCGCGGTTTCGAGCGCGAGTTGGCCGAGCGGCTGAAGACAATTCGGGCGAAGCTGAGGGGGAAAGGGGAAGGTGGAGGGGGGAAGGCGGAATAGTTCGTTTAGCCGCCGTGCTTGCACGGCGCGTTGGGCGGGGAAAAGTGGCAATACTTCAGCAGTTTGAAGTCGTATGATGTGGGAACATCAAGGTACTTGACAATCCAAACTACATCGTTTACAGCTTAAGTAAGTGATTCAAGCCACCTTCTGCCCTCCACCTTCCACATAAGGTTATCCCGCCATGAATACTTCCAGAACAGCGTTATGTTTGGCTTTTCTGTTAGTCGGTACGATTGTAGCGCAAGCCGGTGTGCCGAAGAAATTTCAGATCGCCTCCGAGCCGATCGAAACCAACCACGTCGAGTGGGCGAAACCGTTGCCCGCCGGGCCGGTCCGCGCGCTGTGCCTGGTGCCGATCACATCGCAACGCGACGTCATCGAGCTTGCCCAACGGCTCGAAATGAAATACGACATAGTAGCATTCCACCATCCGCTTATGGACGACGACTCTGCCAAAAAGTTTCGCAAATTGCTCGACGCCAATACGTACGACGTCGTCATACTCAGCAAGGTCAAACTCGAACTACTGCCGGACGAGGTGCAAGACCTGTTGATCGACAAGGTCAGGAGCGGAATGGGCATCGTCGGCGTTAATTGCAAAGCAACGCCCAAAACCGGTGAGGCAATCAACGTCGGCGAAAGCGGCTCGCTTCTCGAAATTGCGCTGCCGCTGGACATTCTGCCCGAGAATTGCCGGCCGACGATAATGGTCGGCGAGTGTGGAAAAGGACGATGCGTGAAGCTTTCCTATCCGGCAAGAGTAACGTGTCTGACGCCCGAAGTGAAGTTTGCGCAAGTGGACTATCGCGATTGGGAAACCTATTTCCAGTTGTTTTCTCGCGCGGTACTGTGGACGGCGAAACGGGAAGCTGAGGTCCATGTCGAAAACGCCTTGCCCGACGAAAAAAAACTGCAACGAGCCACCGCCCCGGCGAATATCGTATTTAGCCTGACGAGCCGTGCGGACAAGGACGTCGTCGTCACGGCCGTGTATCACGGCCCGAACTATTACCAGGGGATCGAGAAACGCCAACAGCAGGTCTCGCTGAAGAAAGGGCAGCAAACTGAGGTCAAGTTCCCGATCTTGAATTTCTGCGGTGGAAAGCAACATGCGGTGGACCTGATCGTTCGTGATCCGGAGGGACGATCGCTGGCTTTCGCCACAACAACTTATGAGGTGATCTCGCCGGTTGTGCTCGCTTCGCTGGCAACCGAGAAGGAGTTTTACCGACGCGGCGACGAGGCGGTTGTCGTTGCAAAGATCGAAAACAAGTCGGAAAAACGGGATGCCGAACTGAGCATATCGCTTGCCGACATGCACGGCCGGCTGGTTGCGCAGCTCGACCGGAAGATCACGATTCCGCCAGGCCAAAGCGAGCATACGTTTGCCTTGCCGACGGACAACTCGCTTACGACGCTCAACCGCGCCCGGCTGGGAGTCCGCGACGCGAAAGGCTCGCTGCTGGAGCAGGACACCTACATCTACCTGCCGGAGGCGAATCCCGCCTGGGACGACTACCTGGTCTCCACCTCTCAATTTCACAACCGCAACGCCTATCTGCGGCCGTACTGCACGCAAATCGCCCGCGACATCGGGATTGAGGGGATGGTCGTCCCGCTCAGATATACCTTTGAGGTACTCAAGCAAGCGGTGCCGGTGATGTACTGGGGTGCGGCGAAGTTTCGGGCGTTCGGATACAACTTCCGCGGTACCGAGACGTCGACTGCGCGGCGGCCCTGCCTGAGCGACCCGGCCATCCGAGCAAAGATCAGCGCGGCATACGAGCAACTGAGCACCGAATTACGGCGCTACGGCCCGCTGGCCATCGCATCGCTCGAGGACGAAAGCGAGCTTTCCGGCGCGCGAAAGTCCAACCTCGAGGTCTGCACCAGCAAACATTGCACCCAGCGCT
>DAOWNK010000157.1 GCA_030642635.1 Pirellulales bacterium | reverse complement strand
CACCACTTCGAGTTGCCCTGCGCGATTGCCGACAGAAGAGACTGCCGTCGACAGTGTAAGCGGCCGGCCGGTCAGCTTGTGCCCCGGTGGAAGGACCATTGCCTCGGCCACCATCTCCGGCGGCGTCTCAACCACCGCTTGTGCCGCTTGCGGCTTAGCATTTACCGCTTGCGGCTTAGCACTCGCCGGCAACTGGCCTAGTAGAACACAACCGAAAACAATCGTGGTAAGCTGCATTGGAACAAGCGTCAACGGGGTTTTCTGTTCAACGGCGATGGGTCATCTACATCGTCTCGATCTGACTCGTGCCACAGCGGCAGGCCGCTTTTGGCGCGGTCGGCAAGTGTCTGCAACTTTTCCTTGGTACCGGGCATGGCATCGGAGGCATCGAACATCTCGTCATCTACCTCTGGCGGCTCGAAGTCCCAAAACCCCATTTTGATCGCTTCCAACACGGACTTCGGCACAATATCGCTCCCCACACATTTTAATAGTCTACATAGGATATAAGTAGATAATTTTTTGCACGAAATGTCAAGTAAATTCTTTCGCTCATTACAAATTTCTGGAGAAACTAAATGTTGCTGCCCTTCGCATGAGGGGATTCACTTAACCAGTTTGTCTCGCAGGCCGACAAGCCGGGAACAATGTGTGCTATAAGTAAAATGGGCGATGTTTGCCGCCGTGCTATTCTTCGAGTTATATGTGGGCTTCAGGGATTCAATTACATGGCTCTTCCGTTTTTAGGTGAAATAGCGAGCCGCCGGGTTTATCCCGGCGCTGCGCTGGCGCGGGGATGAACCCCGCGGCTCGCCGGCTACAGTGCGTAGTGCGTAGTGCGTAGTGCGTAGGGTGCGTGAAACGCACCAATCTTGTATAATCCACCTCTTGCGAAAAGTATGTAGATGCGTTTCACGCATCCTATATCTAATCCCCCAGCCCCCAGCTCAACATGCAACACCAAACCATCACCACCGACCGGCAGTTGCAGCAATACTGCCGGGAACTCGCCGATTGCAAATCAATAGCATTCGATACCGAGTTCGTCTCGGAACACACCTACCGGCCGGTGCTTTGCCTGGTCCAGGTGGCGGCCGAAGGAGAGCCGGCGGTGATCGACGCAGTGGCCGTCGACCGGATGCAACCGTTTTGGGAAACCATTGCTGAGGGCGACCACGAGACGATCGTACATGCCGGCCGCAGCGAGATGGAGTTTTGTCTGGAGGCGACCGGCCGGTTGTCCGAGAGGGTATTCGATGTGCAGCTTGCCGCCGGGTTGGCCGGCTTCGAGTATCCGGCCTCGTACAACACGCTGGTTGCCAATCTGCTGGGCGAGAGGCCGCACAAGCATGAAACTCGAACCGACTGGCGACGCCGCCCGCTCTCGAAGCGCCAGATACAATACGCACTGGACGACGTGCTGCACCTGCACGCAATACGCGACGTACTGCACGCGAAGCTGAAAGAGTTGGGGCGGCTCGAATGGCTTGCCGAAGAGACCGCCGCTTGGGGTCGCCGGATCGAGCTTGCCAGATCGAGTCACCGCTGGCGGCGCACCTCGGGCATAGCCGGTCTGAATGCCAGGACGCTTGCGATTGTCCGTGAGCTGTTCAATTGGCGCGAGTCCGAGGCGCAGCGCCGCGACTGCCCGGTCCGGCGTGTGCTGCGCGACGACCTGATCGTAGAGTTGGCCAAACGCGGTTCCGCCGAGGTGCGGCACATTCGGGTGCTGCGCGGCATGGAACGCGGCGATCTGCACCGCCGGCTCGACGAAATCTCCGACCACATCCAGCGTGCGCTCGATTTGCCGGAAGACGAATGCCCGAAAACCATACGCCGAAAGCACTCTGCAAAGCTCTCGGTCCTCGGCCAGTTCCTGTTCGCTGCGTTGGGGAGCATCGCTCGCGAGCTTCAGCTTGCTCCCGGGCTGGTCGGCACGCCGGAGGACATCCGCGAGTTGGTTGCATATCGCACGCACGGCAATGCCGCCGACCGTCACATCCCAAAACTGGCACAAGGCTGGCGTGCTGAACTCATCGGCCGGACGTTCGACGACCTATTGGCCGGGAAGACGTCGGTCCGAATCGCCGATGTCACGTCCGACCATCCGCTGACGTTCGAGTAACATAAAGCCGCGACCGGTGGTCGCGTCTCGTAGTGTCGGCTGTATTGGCATCAACTGTATTGACATCAACACAGTGGCACCGGCGTCCCGCCGGTGGCAAACAAATATAGGCGTTACCACGAGTTACGTCACACCGGCGAGACGCCGGTGCCACTGTTGTTTCCCTTGATGTTACCACTAATTCAACAGTATTGAGGCGAGTGCCAGCCACTACACATCCGCCTACCTACACAACGACCTTGCACAAAGCCGGTTTTTCGGCTAAAAGCCGCTTCCCTTGTGCTCTTCTTGCGAAAACAGCCGAAGAACCACCCAAATGGGTGCCGTCGCTGTACAAAGCCGCGACCGGTGGTCGCGCCGTGTAATGTTGATACTATCAGCCGTATTGGCGCGACCAACGGTCGCGGCTTTGTGTGTCGCGGCGATTACAGGTTGCCGCGGCGCGCCGCAGATCAATCCCGATCTGGTCAAGACGCTCCTGCCGTCGAACGACCGCGACTGGTCGCCCGACCAGGCGGCGCCGGCGTATGCAGAATTCAACGGCGACCGGGTAACCGTGCATAACATCCGCCGTTGCAGTTACCGCAGCGTAGACGACTACGACGTGTCACATTACGACAAGACGTTCGACCTGGGCGAGTTGAACTCCGTAGATTTCATCGTCGTGCCGTTTTTAGACACCCCGGACGTGGCGCACACGATGTTGAGTTTCGGTTTTGCAGACCGCGACTACGTGGTCGTCTCGGTGGAGATTCGCAAGGAGCGCGGCGAGAAGTATTCTCCAATCAAGGGATTTTTGAATCAATACGAGCTTATGTACGTAGTGGCCGACGAACGCGACATTCTGCAACTCAACGCCGTTCACCACCTGGCCGACGTGTACGTACATCGCGCCAATGCCACACCCGAGCAGGTGCGATCGCTGTTCGTCGACGTGATGGGCAGGGTGAACAAGCTGGTGGACAAACCGGAGTTCTACCACACGCTGACGAACAACTGCACGACGAACATCCGCCGGCACATCAACCGGCTGCGACCCGGCCGCATCCCGTACGACTATCGGGTGCTTCTGCCGGGCTACTCCGATCGCCTTGCCTACGACCTCGGGCTGCTGCGGACCGACACGACGTTCGAGCAAACGCGGCTGCGCAATCGGGTCAACTACCTGGCGTACGTGCATCGCGACGCTCCGGACTTTTCGGTGAAAATCCGGCGGTAACCCCCCCCCGGGGGCAGTGTTGGCAACTTGACATTCGACCACCGCCCGAATATCATCAAAGGTATGAGCATCTGGAACAAAGTTCTGATCGGGTTCATTTTCATCGCTGCGACGGCCTTCGCATACATGGCCGCACGGACGTTGAAAACCCACCAATACTGGCGAGAGTTGGCACAAGAACATCAAGACAAAATTGACGCACTAGAGATGGAAAATTTCTTGTTGGTCTCTGACGACGCCAAGGACAGTAAGGCGGGCATCGAGCGGCTGAGGCTCGATCTGCACAAACTGCTGATCGACCGAGGCCGGGTGTGGTACAACTGCTCGCCGGAGGATGTCGAGCCGCAGACCGGCAAGGTCGCCGTAAAGACCGATCAGCCCGCCCAGCACAAAATTGCCGATAACACGATTCTGTACGTCTTCGATGAGACCGATCTGCAAGACGGCGGGCAATACCTGGGTGAGTTTAAGGTCACGGCAGTTGCAGAACGCCAGGTAGCAATTGAACCGGCAATGAAGCTGACCGACGATGAACTGAAACGCCTGGCCGACAGCCGGGGACCGTGGACGCTCTACGAGATCATGCCGATCGACGCGCCGCGCGATTACGAAGTCCTCTTCAAAGAGCACCATCTGCAACACTCGATCATGGTCGATCTGATCGAGGCCGCAACCCGCGACAAACAGTACATCGAGAGCGCCTGCGCCGACGCGCAGAAACAACAGCAATTCCGCCGGGCGGAGATACAACAACTGAAGGCCGACGTGGCGAAATACTGCCGCCAACGGGATGCTGTGGCCGAGTTGCACGCCGTCCTTAAACCGCGGGTCTCGGGAATGAATGCGGCAGTGGATCGATTGATCGCCGCAAACATGGCAACCGCCGGGCGGATTGCAAAAGCACAATTGGAAGCTACCAGGTGCATTGACGCCAGAACCCGGCGGATGGCCCGATCCGATGTCGCAGGGAAATGATTAGCTGTCAGTTGTCAGCATGTAGGGTGCGTGGAACGCACCGTTCCGCATTATTGCAGTTTATGATTCGGTGCGTTCCACGCACCCTACATGCTGAAAGCTTAAAACTATGAGCATATACGATCGAGACTACTACCGGCAGGAGCAGCCGGGTGTGTCGCTCAGTGCGCCGCGATCGATAGTCGTCACGCTGATTATCATTAACGTGGCGGCGTATCTGGCCAACGGTCTGTTTACGCCGGACAACCAGATCACCGCGTTGATGGCCGCCAATGGCGCCACGTTGTTCAAGCCGTGGATGTGGTGGCAGTTTCTAACTTACGGGTTCGCCCACGCACCGGGGTTCCAGCACATACTGTTCAACATGCTGGGGCTTTGGTTCCTTGGGCGCGACATCGAATACCACTATGGGCGGAAGGAATTTCTGCGGCTCTACATTATGATGCTGGTGGTCGGCTCGTTGGCGTGGGCCATCGGCGAGGCCGCGATGGGTTATAGCGGCGGGATGGTAATCGGGGCATCCGGGGCGGTTGCCGGAGTAGTGGTTCTTTACGCGCTGAATTGCCCGCGACGCACGCTACTGCTGTTTTTCGTGCTGCCGGTGCCCGCCTGGCTGGTCGGCGTGTTGATCGTAGTAAGCGACCTGTTCGGCGCATCCGGACAACTCGGCGACACACACATTGCATACACCGTCCACCTGGCCGGTGCGGCGTTCGCATTTCTGTATTATCAATTCGGCTGGAATCTGACCGGCCTGACCACCGGCCGATTCTCATTGTCGCGTCTTAAACCGCGGCCGAAGTTGCGAGTCCACGATCCTGAGACGAAACGACGCGATCTGAACGAAGAGGTGGACCGGATACTCGAAAAAATCCACCGCGAGGGCGAAGGAAGCCTGACCAAAAAGGAACGCCGCACGCTGGAAGCCGCCAGCCGGGAATATCAAAAGCGGCAGTAGTGGGTAGGCCGGGTTGGAAACCCGGCAATCAGGTAGGCCGGGTTGGAAACCCGGCAATCAGGTAGGCCGGGTTGGAAACCCGGCAATAGTTTGCCGCAATGTCGTTCAGTTTGCCGGGTTTCCAACCCGGCCTACTCCTGCTCCACACGATGTTATTGACCACCGGCGGATATTCGTATACCATGCGGCTTTCAGTTCGGCCTGAAAAACAGGAGTCGACATGGTTCTGCAACGTTTGCCTTTGTTCATATTATTGATTGCCGCTATGGTCGCATGTGCCGGGTGTACGGCTCCGTGCGACTCACCGTCGGATGAGAAAGATTCCAACGGCGGCGAAAAGGAAGAATTCACCCTGGGCGACCTGATCGAACCGTTCGACCCGCCTGCACTGGAAGAACTGGACTCCAAGGCCGGGTGGATCGACCGGCCGGTGTTCGACTCCGCCGAACTGCTGCGCGAGCGTCAGAAAGATGAGGAGCCGCCGCCGCTTACGGTCGAGGAAGCGCTGGCGTTGCGAAACACGTCGCCGGAGATCAACGACAAGATTTGCCGCACCATGGGCCGATTGCCCAAAAGCGACGACCGGGTGAACTGGAACGCCGTGATCTATCGCCACACCAGAGCAGACGTCAAAAGCACCAACCCGCTTATGGGAAGCTCGATGGTCGAGTTCGATGTCAACGGCCTGACCGGTTTCGGGCTGTTCGGCTTCGACTGGACCTTCCGACCGTATGCCGCAAAAGATACCGTCGTCTCGTGGCGGACGAGCAAGGACGGTCTGTACGACAAAGTGGTCATGCGCGACGACCTGACGTGGTCCGACGGCCGGCCGATCACTGCGCACGACATCGTCTTCTCGTTCAAGGCAATCCTGTCCTCTCAGGTACCGGTTCCGGCGGTGCGGCCGGGAACCGACAAACTAAAATGGATCGAGACGTACGACGACTACACGTTGGTGTTTTTCCACAAGGAATCGCTGGCTACGAATATCTGGAACGTCAACTTTCCAATCATTCCGAAACACATCTACGAGAAGTCGATCCACGACGACCCGACGCTCCAAGACAGCCGGTACCATGTAAAGTACGAGAACAACCCGATCTCCGGCGGTGCGTACGAAATCACCAGCCGGACGCGCGGGCAGGAGATCGTGCTGATGCGGCGCAAAGGCTGGTACACGTACAACGGTCGGCAGGTACGCGATAAGCCGTACTTCAAAGAGGTTCGGTTCCGCATCATGCCTGAATCGAGCGTTGCCCTTTTGGCCTTGAAAAAAGGCGACCTGGACGAACTCGCTCTGACTGCGGAGCAGTGGAAGACCCAAACCGGAAACGACGATTTCTACAAGAAGAACACCAAGGCATACGGTCTGGAATGGGTTTATTACTATTTCGGCTGGAACTGCAACACGCCGTTTTTCTCAGACGCCGGGGTCCGTCGGGCAATGT
This sequence comes from Pirellulales bacterium, assembly GCA_030642635.1. Lineage (GTDB taxonomy): Bacteria > Planctomycetota > Planctomycetia > Pirellulales > Thermoguttaceae > DAOWNK01. Next base: position 774 of record DAOWNK010000157.1, on the reverse strand, counting down.
CCTATGCGTTCGATCACAACGAGATGATCGACAAGCTGCTGTACGGATTGGTGGAGCCGTGCAACGGCATCTTCCATCCCACCTCGCGCTGGGCGCCGAAGAAACAACCAAAACCGTACAAGCAGGATTTCGATAAGGCCGAGGCGCTGTTGGACGCGGCCGGTTGGATCGACCACGACGGCGACGGCGTGCGAGACAAGAAAATCGACGGACGCCGCGTCAAGTTCGAGTTCAGCATACTCACGTTCAACGCACCGGAGAGGATTGCCATTTGCAACCTGTTGAAAGAAAACCTCGACCAGATCGGTATCGTCTGCCACGTGCGTCCCATGGAGTTCACCGTGTTGCAGCAGAAGAGCCGCGACCATAAGTTCCACGCAATGCTGGCCGGCTGGGGAACCGGCGCCGACCCGGATACCTCCGACAACCTCTGGGTGACCGGCGAGGGACGAAACTACGGCGAGTATTCCAACACGGAAATCGACCGGCTCTTCGAGGAAGGACGCCGGGAGTTCGACCCGGAAAAACGGGCGGAAATCTACGGGAAGATACACACCATACTATACGACGATCAGCCGTACACATGGCTCTACGTTAGAAACGCATTTTACGGGTTCAGCAAGCAACTGCGAGGCTACAACTTCAGCCCTCGCGGACCGTACAACTACGGACCGGGGTTCGGAAGTATTTGGAAACCGGTCAGGGACTAGGGGAATTAAGGGCAGAATTGGTATCAACACAGTGGCACCGGCGTCCCGCCGGTGTGACGTAACT
>DAOWNK010000121.1 GCA_030642635.1 Pirellulales bacterium | reverse complement strand
ACCGGCGAGACGCCGGTGCCACTTGATTTCATCATTCCCACTTCCCCCCTCCCCCTTCTCTCTTCCCCCTTCCCTTCACCTCCGCGACCGGTCGTGTCTGCTCAGGATACTCCCGGATCAATTCACGATATAGCCGCACGGCCCGGTCGGTCCGCCCGAGTTGTTCCATCGCCCGGCCGGCGTCGGCCAGCGACTGTGCGGCCAGCGGACGTTGCTGCGGGTAGAGGATCGGCACGCGCAGCAGCGCCAATGCGGCCTTCTCCCATTGCTGCCGTTGAAGGTATGCTCGGCCCAGCACGAAATACGGCCCGGCAGCAAACCGCTCCGGCATCCGTCGGATAGTTTGTTCGATTGCGTCGAGTTGTTCATCGTCGGCGGTTGTCAGCGTTGCTCGCCACGTCTGTGCCATGGCGAGCTGCGCTACCCGGCGGTCCGGCCCGACTGCTAAACGGCGCAGTGTCGCCATGGCCTTCGACCGCTCGCCGGTCGTAAGCAGGTAGCTGGCGCCGAGCAATTGTGCGGCCGGTTCAGTGCGGCCGAGCCATTTTCCGGCAGTCTGTTCCAAGGAAACCGACGGCCGGCGCGGCAGCCATGCCAACGGAATACAGTCGAACTGCGGCGTCTGCGGATCGTCGCGCACCAGCAGCAGGAACGCCTCGCCGACACGTTCCGGACGGTCCAACGCCTGGTAACACCGCACCGAGCCGGCGATGATCCGCAACTTGGTCCGGCGCGGCGGGTTGCCTTCCATCGCCTTTTGGTACAGCACCAACGCCTGGTCGAACCGTCCGGCGGCCCTGGCTGCGTCAGCCGCACCGGTCAGTGAATCCTGCGCCGCGGCTGAAGCGGACAAGAACAAAATGATCACTACTACCATAACATTTAGCCGTCGTGCTTGCACGGCGCGTTGCCGGTCTGGCAGCAACACAGTGGCGCCGGCGTCTCGCCGGTGGCAAGGCGTTGTCACGAATTCCACCACACCGGCGAGACGCCGGCGCCACTGTGTTTTCATTGATATCACTTTTTGCTGTTACCGCGCAGGCACCATTTTCGATATATCGACATACACATGCCGGCCGCCGTTTTCTCTAGCCAGTTGCACAAGGAAGTTATTTGCATCCGACTGCGGTCCGAAGCCGAACTCGATAGCATTTATTGTTATGCCGGCCGCACGGCGACGGATTTTGGCCAACTGGCCCGGCCACAGCTTAGGCTCGTTGGCGTCGGTAAGGAAGAAAATCACGTCCGGCTGCATTTTGAGGGCCATAAGCAGCGCCTCTTCGTGCCTGGTGCCGCCGTCTGCGGTAATCGAGCCGATAAACTTCGCCGCCAACGTCTTGTTCTGCTGTGTGGCGAAACATAGCTTGTTCTGATTGCCGGACGGGTTGAACCGCCACGGCCGCTCGTTGTAGAAGATGATCTGGAACTGGTGCGTGCTGCCGAGGCTTTCCAGGCTGGCGATCAGTTGCGACTTGGCTGCCCGCAATGCGTTTCGGCCCGATCCGCCCATGCTTCCGGATCGGTCGAAGACGTATACGAACTTGTGCCCCTCGCCCTCGACGCCGAACACACTGGTTCTTGCCTTCCCGCCGACTGCCATGGAACCGCTGCGAGTCCCGTGGTTGGCCGCCGCGGCGTTGCCTATACCGCCGTCGGCCAGTGCGCCGGGACCGAGCACCGCACGAGGCGAGGGCACTGCGTCGGCCGGGTCGATCGGCGGCCGGTCGGCGAACTCATCAATCATGCTGTCGCGGTCGGCCGTGGCGGCCGTGGCGGTATGGGAATCGCTGTTGCCGGCGTCGTCCTCACTCTCGAAATACTCCACCTCGCCGTCGGTGTGCTTCAGCACGATGCCGACCTGGGCGGTCCGCTCGGAGGCTGCGCCGCTGGGCGGTGTCAGACGCAGCGTCAGCCCCAAGATCACGATAAGCACAACGTGCAGCACCGTCGAGATCAACCAGCTTGGCAATGTAGTGCGAGAGGACGACACGTGTATCTCGGTTTCGTTGTAAATATTCATCCAATCCGTTCGTAGTAACCCGATTCATCGGGTTCACTAAATGCCCTGAAAGACCGCATAAATGCGGTCACTACGAACTCATACGATCGCCGGGATTTTAAGGCGAATCGCCCTTTGAGTCAACCCGACGCCCCCTTCGACAGGCGCCGCGATGAGGTTACAATACTCCTATGCAAATCATCAAATACCCACATCCCACGTTGCGTCACCGGTCGCGGTCGCTGCGGCGAGTCGATGCCGAACTGAAGAAGATCATCGGTGAGATGCTCGATTTGATGTACGCCGGGCGGGGCGTCGGGCTGGCGGCCAACCAGGTCGATCTGCCGTACCGGATGTTCGTGATGAACCTCCAGTCCGATCCGACGGACAAGGAGCAGGAACACGTATTCATCAACCCGGTGATCTCCCGACGCAACGGCACGTCCGAAGCCGAGGAGGGCTGCCTGAGCCTGCCGGAGATATACGAACAGGTCCGCCGGTCGGAGAGGATCGTCGTTAGTGCCTACAACCTTGCCGGCCAAGAGGTGCGCTACGAACTGGACGGCCTGTTCGCCCAGGCCGTGCAGCACGAGACCGATCACCTGGACGGCGTGTTGTTCGTCGACCGGCTCGGCGAGGACGGCAAGTTGTCGGTCAAGGAGGCGCTCAACAAGTTGGAGCGAGAGTTCGCCGCCGGGCGCAGCAGCGGAGAGATTCCAGACGACGAGCAAATAGCGGCAAGGCTTAAGGAATTGGAGGCGTTGCGGACGTAACTTGACTATGAAATTGATAATGCTAGCCACCGGTCCGTTCGCCGGGCCGGCGTTCCGCCGATTGTACGAAACCCGCCATGACATCGCGGCGCTGGTTACCACACCGGTGCGCGTGCATCGCGGGAAACAGGTCTCGCCGGTCAGTGCGATCCGCAATGTCGCACGAGAGCACGGCACACCGGTCCTCGACCCGGAGAGCGTCAACACCACGGAGTCGCAGCAACGAATAGCCGAGTTGGATGCCGATTTGATGGTGGTCTGCGACTACGGACAGATACTCTCGACCGAGACGCTTGCCGCGACGCGCTCCGGAGGTCTTAATCTGCACGGCTCGCTGCTGCCGAAGTATCGTGGGGCGGCGCCGATCAACTGGGCAATTTACCACGGCGAGACCGAAACCGGCGTGACGGTAATCCAGATGACCCCAAAACTCGACGCCGGGCCGTGCATCGCACGGGCCACTACAGCGATCGACCCGGACGAAACAGCTGTCGAGTTGGAACGGCGGCTCTCTGAATTGGGTGCACCGTTGATATGCGACGCGATCGACGCGGTGGAGTCCGGCCGTGTGGAGGCATTGCCGCAGGACCCTACGCTGGTCTCGAAAGCGCCGCGACTGAAGAAGACCGACGGGGCGATCGACTGGACCCGGCCGGCCGTGGCGATCCGCAACCAGGTTCGGGCGTTTCAGCCGTGGCCGCAGACATATACCTTCTGGCTCCGCACCGACGGCCGACCGTTGCGGCTTATCCTCGGTCGGGTCGAGGTGGTTGACGAGCCGGATTTGCGCGGGGATAAACCCCGCGGCTCGCCGGGCGAGGTGCTGGAGGCCGCCACCGGGCGGTTGGTGATCGCCGCCGGCAGTGGGGCAGTAATGCCGCAGAGTGTGCAACCGGCCGGAAAGCGGCTGATGACGGTCGAGGAATTTTTGCGCGGCTATCGGGTCCGGCCCGGCGAGCGGTTTGCCCCGGGGTAGTCAAGCCGCTTGCGGCTTAGCAATACACTTGCATAAAACGGTTGCGAAGCCGCAAGCGGCGAAATTGCCCTCGCGGCGTGGCAGCCATAATGTTAAAATGAAACCGGGTGGGTCAGGATTCCAGGCGAGGTGAAACATGGACGGTTGGGACGTAGCGTTGCTGGTGGCGGCCGGCTACGTGGCCGTCAGTGCGCTGGTGCAGCTTATGATCCGGCGTCGCGACCAGGCGGTCGGTGAGTTCCGCGCACAACTTGCCAAGGAGCAACGCCGCCGCGAAGCAGAGCAGAAAAATCGGCAGTCGGCGTAATGCCAAAACGTTTTTACATCGAGACGGTCGGCTGCCAGATGAACGTGCTCGACAGCGAGTTGATCGCCGCCGAGTTGTTGCAGCATGGCTACGAGCCGGTCGACAGCCGCAGCCGGGCAGACGTTATCCTGTTCAACACGTGCAGTGTCCGGCAACATGCCGAAGAGAAAATCTACAGTGCCCTGGGCCGGTTGAAACACATCAAGCGTCAGCGGCCCGGGACCATAATCGGTGTGATAGGCTGCATGGCGCAGAAGGACCGGCAGCGGATTTTCCGTCGCGCACCGCACGTTGACATTATCGTCGGGCCGGGTCGGTTGAGCCGGCTGCCGGAGTTGCTCTTACAAGTGGAGTCCGGCGCGGGGCCGCTGTTGGAGGTAAGCCTTGACCGCACCGCCGGCGATCGCGAGTCGGTCCGTGCCAGCTTCGAGCCGTACCAGTTCGATCGGTCGGCCGACGCAAGGCCGCTGCCGCAGCAGGCGATAGTTCGGGCGATGTCCGGCTGCGACAAGTTCTGCACGTACTGCATTGTGCCCAGCGTGCGCGGCCCGGAGCAAAGCCGCCCGGCCGAGCGGATCGAGGCCGAGGTCCGGCAACTTGCCGAGCAGGGCTGCATCGAAGTGACCTTGCTCGGGCAGACGGTAAACAGCTATCGGGATACGACCGTCGCCGGTCGGACGCTTAGGCTGGCCGATCTGCTGAAGCGGCTGCACGAGATCGACGGGATCGAACGGCTGCGGTTCGTGACCAACCATCCTCGGCACATGACCGACGAGTTGATCGAGTCGGTCGGCACGTTGCCGAAGGTATCGCCGTATTTTCACGTGCCTGCCCAGAGCGGCTCGAATCGGGTGCTGAAGCGGATGAACCGCGGATACACCGCCCAGCAGTATCGAGAGATGCTCGACCGGATTCGCGCGACGGTCCACGATGCGGCGATCACCAGCGATTTTATCGTAGGGTTCCCCGGCGAGACCGAGGATGATTATCAACAGACGGTCGCGTTGGTGCAGGCCGGGCGGTTTAAGAACAGCTTCATATTCAAGTACAGTCCGCGACCCGGCACTAAGGCGGCCGAACTATACGAAGACGACGTACCATACGCAGTAAAACAACGCCGGAACAACGAGTTGCTTGCGATCCAAAACGCAATCAGCCTGGAGGACAACCACCGGTGGGTCGGCCGCCGGGTAGAGGTGCTTGTGGAGGGTTCCAGCAAGGTCGCACGGAAGCGACCGTTCAGCGGCGACACCGTACAGCTTGTCGGCCGAACGGTATGCGATAGGATAGTGGTGTTCGACGGCCCGCCGGAGCTTGCCGGCCGAATCATACCGGTTAAGATCGACCGGGCCGAAGCGTTTACGCTGTTCGGCCGCTTGCGGCTTTGCAAGACACAAGAAGAGCACTCATGCTAAGCCGCAAGCGGCTTGAATCCATGGACATCACCACCATACGCCGTTACCTGGACGATCCTGCTGCCGCTGCCGGATGGCTGCGCGAGTTGGGTATCGTTGATGTACATCGGACGCACGGCAATCTGCTGGCCATGGCCGAGGCCGGGCTGACGCTCGATCTGTTAGCGGTCGTATGCGATCAACTCGACGAGCACCTTGCCGGCTGTGCCGATCCGGATATGGCGATTAACAATCTGGAGCGGTTCGTTGCGGCGGGGCGAAACCCGCTGGCGGTCGGCACGCTGCTGGAGCGCGACACGGAAACCATGCCCATCTTGCTGCAGATGTTCGCCACCAGCCAGCACTTCAGCGAGGTGCTGATCGGCGACCAGGCGAGCTTCGACCTGCTGCGGCTGACCGAGGGCCGCCCGGTTTTTCGTGGGGTGCTCGTCGACGACATTACCGCCGAGATCGACGCCCTGGAGCACGACGCGGCCGTGTTGCGTGCCCTGCGGCGGTTCAAGCGACGCGAAACGCTGCGGATCGCATACGGAGATATCATCCGCCGACAGAGCCTGCAAACCGTCACCGCGCAGATATCGTACCTGGCCGACGCGATCGTCGAGGCGGCGCTTCGCTCGGCATGGCGAAAGCTACGCCAGCAGCGAGGAACGCCCGTCGGACCGGACGGCAACCCGGGCAGATTCGTCGTACTGGCGCTGGGTAAGCTCGGCGGGCGGGAACTGAACTACTCCAGCGACATCGACCTGGTGTTCCTCTACGACGGCAACGGGACGACCGACGGCGACCGACCGATTACCAACCGCGAGTTTTTCGAGCAACTCGCTCGGGAAATCGTCCGGCTGCTGACCGAGCCGACCGAGTTGGGCTATCCTTATCGCGTCGATCTCAGGTTGCGGCCCGAGGGTCATCGCGGGGTGATGGTACCAAGCATTACCGGCGCACTGAGCTACTATGATCTGCGCGGGCGGACCTGGGAACGGCAGGCGTACATAAAGGCCCGGGCGGTCGCCGGCGATATCGCACTAGGCCGTGAGTTCCTCGCTAAGCTAAACCCGTGGATATATCGCCGCTACTTAAGCCGGGCGGATATCAACGGAATCAGGGCGCTGAAACGCCGCATCGAACAGCACACGCGCGACGACGGCGCCGAAGTGCGGAACGTAAAAACCGGACAGGGCGGCATCAGAGACATCGAGTTCGTTATCCAATTCCTGCAACTGCTAAACGGCGGCGATCTGCCGGAGTTGCGAACCGGCAACACCATGGAGGCGATCGCGCAGTTGGAATACGTCGGATGCTTAAACGACCTGGAGCGGACGCTGCTGGAGGATAACTACCGGTTCCTGCGGAAGATCGAGCACCGGCTGCAAATCATGTTCGACTTACAGACGCACATGTTGCCCGAGCGACGCGACGAGCTGCGCAAGCTGGCGCTGAGGATGGGCTATCGCAATGCGCCGCACCGCTCGGCGTTGGATGCGTTCGAAGGCGACTATCGTGCAAAGACAGTGCTTAACCGAAAAATTCTGGACCACCTGCTGCACGACGCATTCAGCGACGACGCAGAGACGGCCGCAGAGGTCGACCTGGTGCTCGACCCCGACCCGCCGGAGGACCGGATCGCCGAGGTGCTCGGCAAGTACCCGTTCCGAGACGTCAAGGGTGCGTACCGGAACCTTATGTCGCTGTCGGAGGAGAAGATTCGGTTCCTATCGACGCGTAGGTGTCGGCATTTTCTGGCGGCGATCGCCCCGCAGTTGCTTGCGACCATTGCGGCAACGCCGGACCCCGACTCGACGCTGGTCAATCTCGACAAGGTTAGCAGTTCGCTGGGCGGCAAGGGGGTGCTTTGGGAGCTGTTCAGCTTCAACCCGCCCAGCCTGCGGCTGTACGTCGATCTGTGTGCCTACAGCCCGTACCTGTGCGATATTTTGACCGGCAGCCCGGGCATGATAGACGGGCTGATGGACAGCCTGGTGTTGGATAAACTGCCCAGCGGCGAGTTGCTGCACAAAATATTGGGCAAGTTGTGCCGCGCGGCGGAGGACGTCGAGCCGATACTGCACAGCTTCAAAAACGACCAACAGTTTCGCGTCGGTGTGCGCGATATGCTGGGCAAGGAAAATGTCCAGAGCACCACCGGCGTACTCTCAGACATCGCACAGACCTGCCTGGAACAAATCGCATCGCTCGAATACGGGCGCCTTGTCGCCAAGTTCGGCACACCACAAATCGCCCAGCGACGCCGCAGGGGCAAGCCGTGCGAGATGGTCGTACTGGCCATGGGCAAGTTCGGCGGCAGGGAACTGAATTACCACAGCGATCTGGACATAATATTCCTTTACGAAGCTGACGGATATACCGATGCCGACCAATCGCAAGGCACTTCTAACCAACACTTCTTCAGCGAATGGGCGCAGCGGATCATCAAGCGCACCAGCCGTTCCAGCCCGCAAGGCAAGCTGTACGAGGTCGACGCCCGACTGCGTCCGACCGGTCGCAGCGGTGCGCTGGCGGTCTCGTTGGACGAGTTCGCCCGATACTTCGCCGAAGGTTACGGCCGGCTGTGGGAGCGCCAGGCGTTGTGCAAGGCCAGGGTGGTATACGGCTCGGCATGCGCGGCAAAGATAGCCATGACGGCGGTGAACAAAGCGGCGTTCGGGCATCGCTGGAGGAAGAAGGATGCAGACGAAATCCGACAGATGCGACACAAGCTGGAACAGACGGCGGACACCGGCGACTTGAAACGCGGGCCGGGCGGTATCGTCGACATCGAGTTCATCGTGCAAATGTTGCAACTTAAACACGGCCGCCGAAAACCCCGTATCAAACGTTCAAACACGCTCGAAGCGTTGGCCGTGCTCAAGGACGCGGGGCTGCTGGCGGCCGACGACGCCCAGCGGCTGGAAAGCAACTACCGGTTCCTCCGCGCCGTCAAAAGTCGGCTACGGCTGATGAACTCGGTTGCCAGAGACCGGCTGCCGAACGACCGGACTGAACTGACCAAGCTGGCATACTTACTGCGTTACCACAGCCGCGAGGCATTGTTGGGCGACTGCGAACGCACCACCCGGGAGATACGAGAGTTGTTCGATCGGATATTCGACGCGGCTGGAATATCATAAAGCCGTGACCGGTGGTCGCGCCAACACTGCTAAGCCGCAAGCGGCATTGGTCGCGACCACCGGTCGCGGCTTTATGGGGTGATTGCCGGCAGCACGAATATCTTCCCGTCGCCCATCCGGCCGGTCCGGGCAACCTCGATAATCGTCCGGACCACCTCGTCCACGTGCCGCTGGTCCACCCAAACGGTAATCTCCACCTTGGGCAGGTAGGCTGTGGAGTACTCGCTGCCGCGGTACGCATCCAGATAGTTTTTCTGCCGGCCGTAGCCCTTTACCTCGCGGACGTTACACGCCTCCAGCGGCAAGGTTTTCAACCCCTCGAGCACACGCTCGACCATGTACGGCTTGACGACGGCGAGGATTTGTTTCATGTGATCGACTTGGCGACGAAACGAACTTGTTATGCTTCGTCATTCGTAATGAGTCCATAGGCGGATTACTTTTACAACCATTTCTTTCTCGTACACTTGATATACAACTGCACTTTCTGAGAAATGAACTTTGCTACGTGGCCAACGCCATGAGGCTTTTGGCCAGGCCGATGATTTTTCGTGGGAGCAACCATATGTGGGTAATCGTCGATAATTCGTTTCGGAGAATCTGCTGGCGCAGGGCTT
>DAOWNK010000263.1 GCA_030642635.1 Pirellulales bacterium | reverse complement strand
CGGCACACTCTTCAGCCGGCTGATTCTGGACCTGAACCGGGCCTCGGAAGCGGTCCAGCGGAGCATCGCCGAGCTACGCGAGATGGCCGCCGGCCTGAAGGCCGTGTTTCTAGCGTTTTGCACCTAAAAACGGAAGAGCCCCCTTTTTCTTTCTTTCTCCCTTTCCCTCCTTACACAGTTGTTATCATATACACAATGTGTATAATCCAGGAATGAACAGCCGGGAGATAATCAAGAGGCTGGGACTGGAAAACACGGAGATAGACCAATGCAATACCCAGTTGTGATTCATAAGGACAAGGATTCTGACTACGGCGTAACGGTGCCCGACCTGCCCGGCTGCTTCTCTGCCGGGTCAACGGTCGATGAAGCAATGGCTATGGTCAAGGAAGCAATCGAACTGTACTTGGAGCATACGATTGAGGAAGGAAAGGCCGTTCCGACGCCCGGCACGGTTGAACAGCACAAGGGCAAGCGGCAGTATCGGGGCGGAACGTGGGCGCTGGTGCCGATTGACCGGTCCAGCTTGCGGCTGAAGTCGAAGCGGATAAATATCACCATGCCGGAACGTGTACTGGATGCAGCAGACCGGTTTGCCGCGCAAGAGGGAAAAACGCGGTCGGGTTTGTTGGCCGAGGCCGTTTCCGAGTACATCGAATCGAAAGGACGGTGACACGTGACACGTGGCAACGGCAATCATGGGCCACGCCTGTACAAATAGGCCCGGAAGGATTCGAACCTCCGACCAAGGGATTATGAGTCCCCTGCTCTAACCGCTGAGCTACGGGCCCAAATTGTTGTAAATGGCATCGAAAGATAAATGATACAAAATATGCCCTCACATGCAAGGCGGGAGCTTTTTACCACCTACCACTTGCCCCCTACCGCCTACCAATAATGCCTGCCGGGGTTCCATGGCCAGTAGGCGGTTCGGCTGCCGCCGAATCGGACCTCGATTCCACCGGTCAACAGCAGGTTATGTGTCGTCTCGATGCCGCCGCCGGCGAAAGCGATGTTGTCGGCCAGCTCCAGCCGCAATGCCAGGGAGTCGTTACAGCGGTACTTAACACCGACGGCCAACGGCATGGCGAAGGTGATCTGGTCGTAGTGGTTCGACAGACGGTCTAGGAAGATGGTCCGGGAACAGCCGACGCCGGCCGCCATGTACGGCCGCCATTGGGCGTTGCCCCACGGATAGTAGAGCACACAGACGTCCCACTGGAACACATCGGCGTCGCGACGCTGGTTGAACTTATCGTTCCACTGCGGGTAGTCGGTGGTTTGCGTGTCGATCGCCCGTTGGCTGTCCAGCAACTCGACCGAGGCGAATGAGAATCGCATCTCGCCGCCCCAATAGTGAGTTTCGTCCCATCCAAATCGATACCCGCCGACGTAGCCCTGTTGCAGTCCGATCCAATCGTCTATAAGCGGGCTGCCCTGTGCCATGCCCATGAACCAACCGGCGCTGAAGGGTCGATGGAGCCAGCTTTCGCGTGTAAGCGGCCTGCCCACACCGCGATTGGGACCTGGCGCCGTTTTGAAGATGCCAAAAAGCGGTCTGCCAAAAACATGCCTACCCAAAAGTGGTCGAAACCCCGCCATGCCGGCGAAGTAATCGTTCGTTACCATGTCATCGCTTAGGGCGCCCGATTCTTCAAACAATTCCACCGCGTTACTGTTCTGCTCGTTAGTCGGCAGCGGTTGGAACTTTTCAGATATCAACTCCTGATTTCGGACTGACTGCCCAACGGCTGAGGTCGTCACGCATACCAATGCTGCCAATGCAAGCAGTGCCGTCGATGTCCCGTGGAGACGAGTCATATCGAACTACGCGATGTACAACAGGATTGCCGCGGTGGAAACCGGACGGTTCAGGACTGGCGGCCCAGGAAAAGTCAGGTGCGGATTATGCCGATGCAGGCCGGATTTGTCAATGCGGGAATAGGGATTGGGGATTGGAAAATTGGTAACATCGAACTCTAATCCCTAATCCCCAATCCCTATTCAAACACAATCCGCTCTGGCACTTCCTGCCCTGTTTTGCTAAACTCCCGCCCCATTTGTATATCTCCCCATTCTAGGAGTTAGCGATGAACGTGAAGCGGATTTCCTGGTGGCCGGTTTTGTGTGCGGTTCCCTGCGTATGGTGTTCGATTGCCGCAGCAGCCCCGCCGTGGGAACGGTTGCTGGTGCTGAACCGCGTCGAGGCCGATCCGAATAAAGAGTACAAGCTGACCGAAACCGACGGGCCGTGGATGATCACCGCGTGCAGCTTCTCAGGCGACGGCGCCGCGGAACAGGCGCGGCTATTGGCATACGAGTTGCGAAAACGGTACAAGCTGCCGGCGTATACGCATCGTGTGAAGTTCGATTTGGGCAACACGTACGGACGCGGAATCAACCGGTTCGGCGATCCGATAAAAATGCGATACAGACGAGGGCCTGAACACGAAGAGGTAGCCGTGCTGGTGGGAAACTATCCGGCCGTCGATCACCCGGACGCACAGCAAACGCTTCGCAAACTGAAGTACACCAGGCCGAAATGCCTGGAGATCAAGGAAGGACAATCAACCAACCAAACACTGGCCGGCTGGCGATGGAACCAAAAGAAATTCCAGGAGCTTATCGGCAGCGACAACAAGGAAAAAGGCCCAATGGGCCACGCTTTCGTTACAACAAACCCACTGCTGCCGAAAGACTATTATGCACCAAAAGGGGTCGATAAACTTGTGCTGAAGATGAACAAGGGAGTAAAATACAGCCTGCTGGACTGCCCGGGCAAGTACACGGTCCAGGTGGCTTGTTTCAAGGGAAACGTAATCATCAAGCAGGACGAAATCCAGGCAATCGAGAACGGCAAACAAATTAAAAGCAAGCTGGCCGAGGCCGCCGTAAAGGCACACAAACTGGCCGAGGCACTACGGATAAAAGGCTGGGAGGCCTACGAGTTCCACGATCGCTATACGAGTATTGTCACGGTCGGCAGCTTCGATTCGGTGGGCACGCCGCGCGCCGACGGCAAGACCGAGATCAACCCGAGGGTCCACGCCGTCATGCAGACGTTCGGCGCCAATCAGGCCACACTGCCGGGCCAGCCCGCAGGAGCCACCTCGGTAAAGTCGCTCGTCGGAATACCGTTCGACGTACAGCCGATACCCGTCCAAGTACCGAAGCGGTCGATCAGCCGCGAGATATCCCGGCGTTGGTAGGATGATCGGGGGTCGGGAATCGGAAATCGGGGGTTGGGATTCGGGGATCGTATTTTTGCACGCAATTTAACCGTTGGGCTTGCCCAGCGCGTCGCCGGAAATCGGTAATTTTACCATTTTACGCGCCGGGCAAGCACGGCGACTAAATGACCTTTTTTACAAAAACCACTTCATCGGAGTACCGACTCCCGATCCCCGATCCCCGATCCCCGACCACCGACCCCCGACCACCGACAAAGCAAATGACATCTCTAATTGTTCTTGGCACCGCCAACCGCAAGAAGAGCCGGGAGATGGCCGATCTGCTCGCGCCGGTTGGAATCGAACTGAAAACTCTGGCCGATTTTCCCAACGCGATCAGTGTGGTCGAGAACGGTGAAACCTTCGCCGCAAACGCAACGCTTAAGGCCGTCAAACAAGCCGAGCATCTGGGCCGCTGGGTGTTGGCCGAAGACAGCGGGCTGATGGTCGATGCCCTGGCCGGTGCACCGGGGGTGTATTCCGCTCGATACTCCGGCGAGGATGCCGACGACGCGTCGAACAATCGCCGGCTGCTCGATGAGTTGGGCGACACGCCGCTTGAAAAACGCACCGCCCGGTACGTCTGCCACATGGTGCTTTCCGACCCGAGCGGCACTGTGCGAGTCGAGAGCGAGGCCTCGTGCCGTGGACGCATCTTGACCGAGCCGCGCGGCACGGGCGGGTTCGGCTACGATCCGCTGTTCGAGCTAGTCGAGTATCGCCGCACGTTCGGCGAGTCGGACCCGCTTGTAAAGGCCGTGCTCAGCCATCGCGCCCGGGCAGCCAGGCTGCTCATTCCGCAATTGATCGGGTTGGTAATCGACGCTTGATTCATCCAGTGATCCTTGGTAGCATGACTTAAGTCAAGTGTAATCTGATGAACTGTTGTTCCACGCGCCGGTTGCAACGCGTAAGTCGCAGGAAAGCCAATGTACCATGCGTCACGAGTTTAACGTTATCATCGAACATGATGCGGACGGGTACTACGTCGCCACTGTGCCCGAGCTGCGCGGCTGTCATACGCAAGCTAGATCCCTCGACCCACTAATGAGGAGAATCCGAGAAGCGATAGACCTGTGCCTGGAAGTACAACAGACGGAGTATGAATCGCTGCCGTAGCGGTGGTTTGTTG
>DAOWNK010000115.1 GCA_030642635.1 Pirellulales bacterium | reverse complement strand
TTAAAGCGGCGATTGAAGGACTCCTCGGCCACGCACCAGGCTTCTGGCAACTCGTGCTGCTGATTGCAGTGGTGCCGGCCGTCTGCGAGGAACTTGCATTCCGCGGGTTCATACTTTCCGGGTTCCGGCACATCGGACACAAGTGGCGGGCGATCGTCTACAGCGCGCTGCTGTTCGGACTGACACACGCCGTGCTGCAACAATCGCTGATCGCATGTCTGACCGGCGTGGTCATCGGATATGTAGCCGTTCAGAGCGGGAGCATCGTCCCGTGCATGGTCTTCCACGTGCTCCATAACACGCTCGCCCTGGCAAACGCCCAAATTACCCGGGAACTGCTGGAACGCAGTCCGATGCTCGGCGCAATGATGACTCCGGCGGCGGATGGGCGCTGTGTATACCAGTGGCAGGTCGTTGCGTTCGGGATTCTGGCGGCCGGGCTGCTGTTGGCTTGGTTCGGCCGGCTTCAATACGCAAAATCGCCCGAAGAAGAACTCCAGGATGCCATCCGCCGTGGACTTTACGAATAAGCCGCTTGCGGCTTAGCAAGTTTAGCAGCAATATCGTTGAATTAGTGGTAATTTCAAGGAAAACACAAAGGAAAACACAAAGGAAAACACAAAGGAAAACACAAAGGAAAACACAGTGGCACCGGCGTCCCGCCGGTGGTGCATAAGTATGGGTATTACTTCGAGTTGCGTCACACCGGCGAGACGCCGGTGCCACTGTGTTTGCCCCTTGATTTTGTCCCTTAATTAAACGGTAAAACAAAACGAGCAAAACCATCTCGCACTCCTTCAAAGCAAGATACGTCTTTCCGGTCACCGGCGATCCGATTGCAGACGGAGTGGTTACCGTCGACGGAGATCGGATCATCTCGGTGGGCCGACCGCCGGCCGGTGTGAAAGTCGAAGACCTTGGAAACGTTGCTATCCTTCCCGGTTTGATCAACGCTCATGCACACCTCGATTTGAGCGACTTGTGCGATCCGCTCGGCGAGCCGGGGATATCTTTGGTCGATTGGATTCGCCTGGTGATCGACCATAGGCTCACCACGCCTTGCGGGCGCGCTGTGGAACAGGGATTGCAGGAAAGCGTCGATTGCGGCACTGTTGCGATCGGCGACGTCGCCCAGCCCGGCTGGCAGGCCGAGCAGATCGAATCCGTGCCGACGGACGTTACGGTTTTTTTGGAGTTGATCGCCCCGACGGCCCAGCGCGTCGGTTCGGCAATCGAATTGGTGGAAGGGCATATCGGGTCGGCAAATGCCGCACTTTGGCACGCCGGGCTGGGTCCGCACGCGCCGTACAGCGTCCATCCTAAGTTGCTCTCCGCAGTGGTCTCGCTATCCGCTGCACGGCGCGTGCCGATAGCGATGCACCTGGCCGAGTCGCGCGAGGAATTGGAGTTGTTGCGGACAGGCGGCGGTCCGTTCCGCGAGCTTCTCGAACAGCTCGGCGCGTGGCGGCCCGGGGCGATACCGCACGGCGCAAGGCCGCTGGATTATCTCCACACGCTTGCCTCGGCCCACAGGGTGCTGGTTATCCACGGCAATTACCTGGACGATGAGGAAATCGCATTCCTGGCCGACCGTGCCGAGCGGATGTCGGTGATCTACTGCCCTCGGACACACTCTTTCTTCGGCCACCGGCCGTATCCGCTGCGCGAGATGCTCGCGGCCGGCGTAACGGTGGGCCTGGGCACCGACTCTCGGGCGTCGGCGCCGGACCTGAACATGCTGGCCGAGATGCGACACGTTGTCGAGAAACATCCGGACATCGGCCGCGACGTGGTTTTGCGTCTTGGCACACTGGATGCCGCCCGGGCGTTGGGCTGCGGTCACCGATTCGGCAGTCTCGAGCCGGGCAAATCGGCCAAATTGGCGTTTGTTGACCTACCGGATCGCGACGCCGCCGATCCGTACGAGTTGTTGTTTTGACTGCACGTCCCCTTCCGAAAGTTTTTCGTATGCGTAAAATGATTCGGTATCGCATAGAATTGTAACCGTTCACGGGATGCGAGAATCGTAGGCTGGGTCGAGCGCAGCGAGGCCCACCTTCTACATGGCTAACAGCAAAATCCACGAAAAGATGGGCCTCGCTGCGCTCGACCCAGCCTACAGGAAAAACCAATGGGCAAGGAAACTATTCTGATAGTCGAAGATGAGGCGGATATCCAGGAATTGGTACGCTATAATCTTGCCAAGGCAGGATACTTGGTTTTCTGCGTCGGTTCCGGCGAGGAGGCGTTGAAGCGAGTGCGTTCGGAATCGCCGGATATGGTAGTATTGGATTTGATGCTGCCCGGCATGGATGGTCTGGAAATTTGCAAGGAGTTGAAGAACGATACTGCGACGCAAAACATCTCCATTATTATGTTGACGGCCAAGGGTGAAGAGGACGACATCGTAGCCGGCCTTGAATTGGGAGCAGACGACTACATTACCAAGCCGTTCAGCCCCAGGGTTCTGATTGCCCGAATCCGTGCGGTATTGCGTAGGAAGGGTGAAAAGCCGCCGAGTGAGACCGACGTAATTAGAATCCATAACCTCGTGATTCATCCCGGCCGCCACGAGGTGCTGGTTGACGGCGAGTCGGTCGAACTCACCTTGACGGAGTTTAAGGTTCTCCAGACATTGGCGATTCGGCCCGGTTGGGTTTTCACACGTTATCAAATTGCCGACGCGGTTCACGGCGGCGAAGACGTGGTTACCGACCGCAGTGTCGACGTCCAGATTGCCGCCTTGCGGAAGAAATTAGGATCGGCCGGCAAATACGTCGAGACGGTTCGCGGAGTAGGATACAGGTTCAAGGAATAGCAATGCGCAGAAAACGGCTGCTTTGGCAGCTCTACCCGTCCTATCTGCTGATAACGTTGGTTTCCTTGCTGGCGATCACGTTGTACTCCTCCAGGGTAATCAGGCGATTCCACCTCGAACAAACGATGACCGACCTGGAGTCTCGGGCACACTTGATTCAGGAAGATATCCGCGAGCGGCTGGTTGCCGGGCAGCCGGATCGTACGGACTTGCTGTGCAAAGAGTTGGGCGACAAATCGTCGACTCGAATCACCGTAATCCTTCCCGACGGCAAGGTTACAGGCGATACGGAAAAGCCGCCTGCCGAAATGGATAACCATGCCGGCCGGCCGGAGATTATCGAAGCTATGGCCGGCGGCACTGGCTCCTCGGTACGGTTTAGCCACACACTCGGACAAGACGTGGCGTACGTGGCGATTTCTGTTGAAGACGGCGACAAGATCGTCGGGGTAGTACGGACCTCGATTCCACTGGCGGCCATCAACCGGGCGATGACCGACATCTATCTGAGGATTGCCGCCGGAGGCCTGATAGTGGCCTTGTTGGTGGCGGTCGTCAGCATGTTTGTTTCTCGCCGGATAAGCCGTCCGCTGGAGGAGATCAAGCGTGGCGCAGAGCGTTTTGCCCGGGGCGATCTCGGCCATAAACTGGCCACTACAAACTGCTGGGAAATTGCTGCCCTGGCGGAAACCTTGAATCGTATGGTTGCTCAAATCGAAAAGCTCGAAAACGTCCGCCGCGATTTCGTGGCCAATGTATCACACGAATTAAGAACGCCGATTACCTCGATTAAAGGTTACGTGGAAACACTGCTGGACGGCGCCATGCACAGTCCGGACGACGCCCAACGCTTCCTGCAAATCATCACCATCCAGACAAATCGACTTGGCGCGATTATCGACGACCTTTTGGCACTTTCTCGAATTGAGCAGAAAGCCGGGAATGCCGAGATATTGCTTCAGCGCGGCAGAATCAAACATGTTTTGGAAGCGGCCATCGACGCCTCGCAATCAAAATTTCTGGAAAGCAATATACAAATAGAATGCTTCTGTGGGCAAGAACTCGAAGCCTTAATCAACGCCCCGCTTTTGGAGCAAGCCGTGGCGAACCTCATCGACAACGCTTGCAAGTACAGCCCGCCCGGGGCAACGGTTCAAATCGAAGCGAGCCGCACGGAAACCGAAGTGATTATCCGGGTAAAAGATCATGGTTGCGGCATCGATCAACAACACCTCCCGCGAATTTTCGAACGATTCTACCGGGTAGACAAGGCACGAAGCCGAAAGCTCGGCGGCACGGGACTTGGACTTGCCATCGTAAAACACATTGCCGAGGCGCATGCCGGTCGAGTAATGGTAGGGAGCATACCCGGCCGTGGAAGCACCTTCTCGATTTGCCTGCCTGCCGTCTGACCATCCTGTTGTTTGACAACGCAACTGTTGTGTATAATACTTAGTGCCGGTTTACGATTTATGCTGGTGCTAAGCCGCAAGCGGCTGGGTTTTGTGTGGGGCGTTATGAATACGGCATCAAGTGATTTTCTCTCTGTTGAGGACGAAGCTCATGCGTTCTGGCGGATGCGCCGGCGTGTGGCGGTGACGTTGCTGCGCCAAGCGTTCTCGCAGTCCCGATTCCGTCTCTCGCTGATCGTAGGGCTCAGCCTTCTGCTGTGGATTGCGCTGTTCTGGATGTTTGCCGACGGCTTCCGGTTCATCAAGTCGGGCATCAGCCATCCGGAAACGCACGATCAGACGATCCGGGCGGTGTTCGGTATGTTCTTTGCCGCGCTGATGATAATGCTGGCGTTTTCTTCGGGCATTATTTTGTACGGATCGCTGTTCCGATCGCCCGAGATTCCGTTTTTACTGACGATCCCGGCTCGCACGGAGCGGGTGTTCTTGCACAAGTTTCAGGAGGCGATACTGCTTAGCAGTTGGGGGTTCGTGTTGCTGGGCAGCCCGATGCTTTTAGCCTACGGCATAGAGGCCGGTGCACCGTGGTACTACTACGCGATGCTGTTGCCGTTTATCGTTTCGTTTGTTTACATACCGGCCGGCGCCGGGGCCATACTGTGTCTGGCGATTATGCGTTGGCTGCTGGGCCGACAAATGCACGTGCTGGTCGCGGCCGGCATCGTGCTGGTGATTGCGGTGGCCTGGGGCGCGTGGTCGTTGGCGACCGGTCCGGAAAGCAATCTGCTCACCCCTGCCTGGTTCCAGGAGATACTCAGCCGGCTGCGGTTTACCGAGCGGCGTCTGCTGCCGAGTTGGTGGCTAAGCACCGGGCTGCTGGAAGCCTCCCGGCACGTATGGTCCGAGAGCGTGCTGTTCCTGGCGCTGATGATCGCCAATGCGTTGTTTTGCCGGCAGGTGGCCGTCTGGATGGCCGGGAGTATCTATCGCAACGCTTACAGTGCCCTGCAAGGCAAACACGTCCGGCGCAGGCGGAGTAAAACGGTGCAGATTCACCACGAGGTGTTCTGGTTCGTGCCGGTGCAAATGCGTCTGCTGTTGGTTAAGGACCTGCGTTTGTTCTGTCGCGATCCGGTTCAGTGGTCACAGTTTTTGATTTTCTTCGGGCTGTTGGCGTTGTATTTTTTGAATATCCGGCGGTTCAGCTACGATATACACTACGTCGGGTGGGTAAACATGGTGTCGTTCTTGAATCTTTCGGTGGTGGGGCTGCTCATGTCTACCTTTACCACCCGATTCATTTTCCCCATGATTAGCCTGGAAGGGAGTCGATTTTGGTTCCTTGGGCTACTGCCGGTGCGCCGCGAGATGATCTTGTGGAGCAAGTTTCTGTTTGCCTCCTGTGGATCAATCATACCATGCTGTGGATTGGTGCTGCTAAGCGACGTGATGTTGCGTATCTCGCCGATGGTCATGGCCGGCCATCAACTTACCTGCCTGATCCTTTGCGTCGGACTGTCGGGCATTGCCGTAGGGCTTGGCGCCTTGATGCCGAACCTTCGAGAGCAATCTCCGTCACGAATCGCCGCCGGGTTCGGCGGCACGCTCAACCTGGTCGTCAGTACGCTCTACATACTGGTCGTCGTGCTGTTGACGGCGCTGCCATGCCACTTTTACCTGATGGCCAGGCAAGTCCACCCCGCTATGGCTGCCGGTGGGCCGTCGGTGCTGCACTGGTGGCTTGTTTTTTGGCTGATTGCCGGGATCGCAGGCAGTATCCTGCTCGGTATTTTTGCAACGGTAATCCCCATGCGCGCCGGCTTTCGAGCGTTCAGGCAGTTGGAGTTTTAGCTGTGTAAAGCCGCGACCAGTGGTCGCGGTGTGCCACTGCTTGCCGAAAAGGCAAGCAGTGTTTGTGGTTGCCACCTGCACTGCTTCTGCGAAGCAGTGGCACACCGTGTTCAAGCAATTGAAGTTTTAACTGACAACTGACTGCTGACTGCTGACTGCTGATAGCTGATAGCTCTACAGCTTCCAACCGTCCGGCAACGTTGCGCCCTTTGGAATTACCACGATACCGTCGCGAACCATCGCCTGCGGTGTCTCGTCGGTCGATTCGATCCCTTGGTGGTTTACGACCTGGACGTTGCGGCCGATACGGCAGTTTTTGTCGATGATGGCGCCTTCGATGCGTGTGCCTTCGCCAACGCCCAGCGACGGCCGGCCCGGTGCTTCGTAAAAGTCGCTGCCCATCAGTACAGAGTTGCGAATGGTCACATCTCGACCGATCCGGCACCGCAGGCCGATTACGCTGTTTTCGATCACCGCACCTTCCTCGATCTCGCAACCGTCGGCCAACAGGCTGCCGCGGATGCTCGCACCGTCTAACCTGGAAGGCGGCAAGAACCTGGCACGAGAGTAAAGCGGCGCGTCGACCGAGGTCAACTCGAACGGCGGCTCCGAGGCCGCCAGGCCGAGGTTCGCTTCGAAAAACGACTTTATCGTACCGATGTCCTCCCAGTAGCCGTCGAACAGGTGGACCTGCACATGGCGAGTGCGGATCGAGGCCGGAAACACCTCGCGGCCGAAGTCCTGGTAGTCGGTCTTATCGAGTACCTCCAGCAGCGTGTCGCGGTTGAACAGGTAGATTCCCATGCTGGCCAGGCAGTCGCGGCCGCGGCTGTCGATACCTTGGGCGTCGATCCATGCCGGGTCGATACGAAAGTGGTCAAGCTCTTGCTCCGTCTTCGGTTTCTCCAGGAACCCGACTACTCGGCCCGTATCGTCCAGCCGCATGATGCCAAGTCCCGATGCGTCGCTGCCGTGAACCGGCACGGCGGAGATAGTCACCTCCGCATCGGCCGCTTTGTGCGAGACGATCATGTCTTGAAAATTCATCCGGTAAAGTTGATCGCCGGAGAGAATCAACACGTAGTCGATGCCGGGCTGTTCGATGTAACGCAGGTTCTGTCGGACTGCATCGGCGGTGCCCTGATACCAATTAGCGTTGGCAATAGTCTGCTGAGCGGCCAGAATCTCGACAAAACCGTGGCTGAACCGGTCGAAATTGTAGGTGCTTCGGATATGACGGTGGAGACTGACCGAGTTGAACTGCGTGATGACGTAGATTCGGTTAAGTCCGCTGTTGATGCAATTCGACAGCGGGATGTCGATCAGGCGGTACTTGCCCGCCATCGGAACGGCCGGCTTCGAGCGGAATTTGGTCAGCGGGTAGAGCCGAGTTCCACGTCCGCCGCCGAGCACCAGCGTGACAATGTTCTTCATACAGTTTCCTTGTTGGTCATAAAGCCGCGACCGGTGGTCGCGCCAATGCCGCCGACAATTTTAATACCGCAGGTCGCGACCACCGGTCGCGGCTTTATTTTACAGCGAACGGCCCGCCACTTGAATAGCCGCTTGCGGCTTAGCACAACGCAAACAAAAACTCCGGTTAAACGGGTTGCGCAAAACGTGGAGATTGTACAAAACTCCGATTCCCCTCATTTTATCAAGCATCCGGAGCGTAAGGACGATACCGCTTATAACGGCCGTTGAATCAGGGGCAAATTTGATAGCAACACAGTGGCGCCGGCGTTCCGCACAGTGGCACCGGCGTCCCGCCGGTGGTGTACAAATACAGGCGTTGTCACGAGTTCCGTCACACCGGCGTTCCCCCGGTGCCACTTGATTTTCTGATTTGCGAAAGGATTATGGAGTTGATGAATAAAACAATTGCCCTTGTCATAACATTTGTGTTTTTCGGCACCGTGCCGCTGTCGGCCGACGTGTCTGGTATCGACCTGGACTTTGCCGCTCGCATGAATCGCATGGAGGCTGAAACCCAGGCCTTGCGTGCCGAACTGGAGTATCTTCGTGCCAATCCGGTTCGGTTGCCCTACCTTCAGGCCAATCCGGTCGGGATGAGCACCGAGAACGTACAGACGCCACAGGACGACGTAGAATACTTCTCCTTGGAAGAGCTACGCTCGGCCATGAAAGGCCTGGTCTGGACCAAAGGCAATTTCAAGATCGTTCCATACGGCATTTTATGGGGTAATATGGTTTACGAGACGGCTCGAACACACCCGGCCTCCAGATCGTACACGGTCTGGGTCCCGTCGGCTGACGTCCATGGCGAGCACGCGTTTATGGTCGACGGCCGCACCACGCGGATAGGACTGGACGTCTCCGGCCCAAGGCTCTGGCAATGCGGTTGTGCCGCCAGCGGCGGAAAGGTCGAGATCGACTTCCAGGGATCTTTCGCCGGCACCGAGAACAAGGGCGGTGTGTTGTTGCGCCATGCGTATTGGGAAATCAAGAATGAAAATTTCCGAATTCTCTTCGGGCAGACGTGGGATGTAATATCTCCGCTAATCCCAGGCACAGCCTTGTACACAATCTTGTGGGACGCCGGCAACATCGGCTACCGCCGCGCACAACTGCGAGGTGAACGGTATCTTGCATTCTCCGACACGTTTTTGCTCACACTGCAAGGCTCTCTTAACCAGAACATCTTTTGCGACTCGTGCGCTAATATCCAAGGTGAGACCGGCGGTTGGCCCATCCTCGAGGGACGCACGGCCGTTACCTTGGGATATCGCGACAAGTACGGCCGGCCGATTACCTTCGGCGTATCGGGCCATATCGGCGAACAGGGGTTCGACTTCGCCGGCATGCCCGCAATGGACGACGTGCGGCGTCGGACATGGTCGATCAATGCCGACGTGAAAATACCGATCGCCGATTGGTGGGGATTCCAAGGCGAGTTCTTCACCGGCGAGAACCTCGGCGCGTTCCTCGGCGGCATCGGGCAGGGTATCAATCCAGTTACGCTTAACACCATTCGCTCAAATGGCGGCTGGTTTGAACTATACGGATATTGGCTGCCGCAGTTGCACAGCCACGTCGGCTACTCCATAGACGATCCGATCGACGCCGACGTGACCGCCGGACGCATCTACAACCAGGCTTACTTCGGCAACATCATCTACGACGTGACCAGCAAATTTACGATGGGATTTGAGGTAAGCTCGTGGAAAACACTTTACGACACCGCGCGTCCCGGCGAATCGGTACGGTTCGAATTCATGGGCAAGTATGGGTTCTAGGGGATCGGGGGTTCGGGGATCGGG
>DAOWNK010000351.1 GCA_030642635.1 Pirellulales bacterium | reverse complement strand
GTCTGGTGCATTCGCTTGGCGAAGCTGTGGTATCGGCGTCGGAGTTTTTCGATAGCTTCTTCGCCCTCGATCTCGTCCACTTTGAGCACCAGCAGGTCGTACTTGATTCGTTTGCGCCACTTGTCTCTGGCTTCGGAGGCGGTTCGTGGATAGCGTGCAAGCTCACGGTCGCTTATCATCTCCTCGTCGACCGTAAAGTCGTGTTTCGTTTCCAGCAACTCGTCGACCAGTTTGACTCGCTCGTCGATTCGTTTCAGAAACGTCTTGAACACCGTGTATGCGAAACTCACATCGCCTTTGCGAGCCATGTCGTCCAGGTCGTTGCGGTGTTTCAACAGCGCGTCGACGTCCGACTGGTAAAAATACACCTTCCAAGGGTCGAGCACTTTCAGGAACGTCTTGGCGCAACGCTGCGAAATCTCGTCGTCCAGGTCGTGCTTCGACAGATGTTGACGAAGCAACAATTGCGCTACCGAGCGTGTGATGTACCTGTCGCTTGCGCGTGGCCCGACCGGGTCGGCCCGTAATGTCGAGTGCAAGCAGCAAACAACCGACAATCCAATCAGCAAACCGGCCAGTCGTCGGCCGGCGGCGGAAAACATCGAACGCACCATGTGAAAACCCCGGAAATGCAGAAAAGTTGGCTGGAAAAATCGGGTTTTGTGGCACAGGCACCTGTGGCCTGTGTTACCTCTACCCCATTTTAGCGTAGAATGTTGGCCAAAACAAGGCCGACAACCATTGCTTTGGTAACATTTCAGCCATTTGAGATTTTCCACTACATGGCGTTCAAGCCACCGTACCGGCGGCTGCTAAACGTGAGAATTAACCCGTTTAGCGGTCGCCAGTACGGCGACCTTTACTCCTGACACTAATACGATTTCAAATGATTCTCTCGGCCGCCTGCCGGCCGCCGTGGATGCAGTCGGGGATACCCACGCCGTGATAGGCGTTGCCGCAAAGCTCGAGGTTCGGCAAACCCGCTACACTTGCCAAAATCCTCGCAACCAGCACCTTGTGGCCGACGTGATATTGCGGCATGGCGTCGGGCCATCGGGCGATGTTGCTGTAGACGGGAGGTCCCTCTATACCAAGCAGCCCGGCCAACTCGCCAAGCACCAGCCCACGGAGTTGCTTGGCCTCCATTTCGGCCAGTTCCGGCCGGCGCTGCCCGCCGACGAACACGCGCAGCAGCACCTTGCCCTCGGGCGCCCGGTGAGCGTACTTCCGGCTGCTTATGCTGCAAGCCAGGATGGCGCTGTGTTCGACCGCCGGGGTCACGATCCCCATACCATCCAATGGATGTGCGATCTGCTCGCGGCGGAAGGCCAATGAGACGACCGCCGTGCCCGAGTGTTCGATCGACGCGAGGTCTTCCGCCAGTTCCGCGTCGTGTGGTCGGAGCAACTCGGCAGTAACGTAGGACGGGGTGGCCAGGATCACGGCGTCGAAATCCTCGTATTTAGCCCCCGGTGATTCACCGGGGGTTAAGTGTGGTGATTCACCGGGGGCTAAGTGAGCAGACCCACCGTCGGCCGAATACAACAGCCGCCAGCCGTCGCCGCACCGCTGCAAACGTTCGACCGGCGTGCCGAGCCTGACCGCGCCGTCGGGCAGTCGCGCCGCAATCGCATCGACCAGGCTGGAAAGCCCGCCGCGGAGCGTAACGAACATGCTGAACCGTGCGCCGCTTTGCTCTTCTCCCTTTCGCCGCACCGACGGAAGGTGT
This sequence comes from Pirellulales bacterium, assembly GCA_030642635.1. GTDB lineage: Bacteria > Planctomycetota > Planctomycetia > Pirellulales > Thermoguttaceae > DAOWNK01. The sequence goes on along the minus strand of DAOWNK010000351.1, from coordinate 530 downwards.
CGCATCGCGCGGATCAGGCTGCCGTATCGGCGTTCCATCTCGCGGAACCTCGGCAACGTGGCCTCGATGCTCAGCCGCTCCAGGTCGGCGGCATAGACGGCGCTTACCAGCGGCTCGACCAGCCGTTGGTATGCCTCGCGTCCCAACCGTCGGCGGACGAACGACGCAACGCTCTCGTCTGCTTCTGCTTTACACGGCGGCAGGAAGTATTCCAGACAGCAGCGGAGCTTTCCCAACGGGCTGAGGATCGGAGTAAACGCCAGAGGCCACATCCGCACCGGCGCCATCATCAGGAACCCGTCGGGCAGCTTGTGCAACCGACCGCGGCGGACCACGTACGTCCGGCGATAGTCCGGGTTGGTTTGCACCAACTGGTCTTCCAACCCGAGCCGCCGGCACAGGTCCAGTCCCCAAGGCAGCGTGGTGATGAAGTTATCCACACCCTGCTCGACCTGAAAACCTTCTTCGTGTTTTGTCCACAGCGCACTGCCCAGGCGCGAGCGGCTCTCGAACAGTGCGATTTCACAATC
>DAOWNK010000223.1 GCA_030642635.1 Pirellulales bacterium | reverse complement strand
GGCCCCTAACCCCTGGCCCCTAACCCCTGACCCCTGGCCCCTGACCCCCGACATTCACATGGCCGACGACCTCCCAAAACCGAAGAATTTTGCAGTATGGGCCGCCGTATTTGAGGGGGGGCTGGTGTTTGTCGCCCTCGGCCTGGGATGGCTGTTTGGGATTAAGCCGATCGAGTCGTTTCACTGGGACATGGCCGGTTTGGGGATTGGTGTGGCCGCCGCGTTGCCGCCTCTTCTACTGCTGTGGATGTGCGTGAAGTGCCCTATTTTGCCGTGCCGCGTGCTGGTGGAGCTGTTCGACGAGTTCTTGCTGCCGCTGTTCCGCGAGTGCAACGTGCTGGAGATGGCGGTAATTGCCACATTGGCCGGAATCGGCGAAGAAATGATCTTTCGCGGTATCGTTCAGGCCGGTCTGGCCGGTTGGATCAACACGCCAATGGGCCAATGGGCCGCGCTTATAAACTCTGCGATACTGTTTGGTGTCCTCCACGCCATTACCCCGGCCTACGCACTGTACGCCGCATTGATCGGGTTGTATATGGGCTTGCTGTGGATGAGAACCGATAACCTGCTGGTGCCCATTACCATTCACGCCGTGTACGACTTCGTCGCATTGGTGTACATGGTAAAAATACGCAAGTCGCTGGTGCCTTCGCACTGGGACAAATAAAGTAGTTTTGTTAAAATCTTATACGTGCACCCCTAGCTCAATTGGATAGAGCATCGGTCTACGGAACCGAAGGTTAGAGGTTCGAGTCCTCTGGGGTGTACTTAATTTTGCTGTAACATTTCAGCCATATGAAATAGCGGCCACATTTTTTGCCCGTTTAGCCGGCGTGCTTGCACGCCGTGTGAAGTAAGCAAAACGTTATCCGGAAAGACCACACGGCGTGCAAGCACGCCGGCTAAACAGGATTGGAGGCGTTGCGTTGTTGATCGGGCCGGTATTCAATCGGGAAGTCGCCATCGCCCCGCGACGGAGAGGGTTCTACATCGCTCGGGCGGCATACGGTCTTGCGCTGTTGGTGTTGATCGGCACGGCGTGGATGGTGCTGACCGGCACACAGTTGGTCCGAGAGGTGGGAGAGATGGCCGGGTTCGGGACGATACTGTTCCAAACGCTGGCCCCGTTGCAGTTGGCCTTGGCGGTGTTTTTCTCGGCGATGTTGGCCGCCGGTGCGGTCGCACAGGAGAAGGATCGCAGGACGCTGATACTGCTGCTGCTGACGAACCTTACCAACAGCGAGCTGGTGCTGGGCAAGCTGTTGGCCGGGTTGCTCAACGTGTTGGTAATGCTGGCCGCTGCGCTGCCGATCTTTATGCTCTGTGCGTTGTTCGGCGGCATGTCGTTCGAGCAGATCGGCCGTGCGTTCGCCGTCACGCTGGGGAGCGTGCTGGTGTGCGGATCGTTAGGTTCTACGCTGGCGCTGTGGCGCGAGAAGACGTTCCAGGCGCTGGCGATGACCGTGCTGACGGTGGTGGTGTGGCTGGCGGTCTGGGAGATCGTGGCCGCCGGTGCACTGGGCGAGGGTTGGCTTGGCATCTCGTGCCGGAGTTGGGCGATCGGGTTCAGCCCATGGCAGGCGATCCTGGAGGCCGTCCGGCCGTTCGCCTCGGTCGATCCGGCTTTGGGGCCGCTGCATACGCCGCTGAATTTGTTCCTTCTCACCTCCATGCTGATCGCGGTGTTGCTGAATGTCTTGGCGGTGGCGATGGTCAGAGTCTGGAACCCGTCTCGGGAAGCCGGCCACGTGCAACGCGACGAGGAAACCCAGCGCGAGAGCATCTGGAGCGACGAGCACGACGCCGGACCTATCTCGACACATAGCAAACGCGCCGTGCAAGCACGGCGGCTAAATGGGCATGCACGTACACGGCACGTCTGGAACAACCCGATTATATGGCGTGAGATACGCACCAAGGCGTATGGACGCAAAATGCTGATGATTCGGCTGTCATACCTTGTGCTGTTCGCCCTGGCCGCCGCAAGCCTCGTCTGGATGGTCCGCTGTGGGCAATTGTCAGACTATGCCGACGGCGCAGTCGCACTGGCGCCGTTGCTGTTGCTTAGCCTGGTGTTGGTCAACGCCCAGGCGGTAACCTCGATGACCAGCGAGCGCGACGGCCAGGCGCTCGACCTGCTTCTGGTTACCGACCTGACGCCCAATGAGATCGTATTCGGCAAGCTGGGCGGCGTGTTTTACAACACCAAGGAGATGATCGTCTTGCCGATGTTGCTGTGCGGGTACCTTTGCTACACGGGAACATTGAGCCTGGAGAATTTGATTTACCTGCTCGTCGGTTTGGTTGTGTTATACGTCTTCGTAGCGATGTTGGGCGTCCATGCCGGCATGACGTATGTCAATTCACTCTCTGCAATAGCCACCAGCCTTGGGACGGTTTTTTTCCTGTTTGTCGGTGTGGCCGTCTGCATGAGAATGATGGTAGCGCTGAGCGGCTCGTTCCAGGCACAGCTTCATCCGTTCTTGGCGTTTATGATCGGCGGCGGGACGTTGCTCTACGCTGCGCTTGGTGCGAGGAACCCTTCGACGGCGATCGCCGTTGCGTCGTTCCTATGCCCGTTCGCCACGTTTTACGCCATCACCAGCTTTCTGTTGGACCACACGCTAGGCGTGTTTTTGGTCACTGTCGCCGCCTATGGGTTCACCACCGCCGCGATGATGATCCCTGCGATCTGCGAGTTCGACGTCGCCACCGGCAGGACGACCGTTGAGGAGCCGCTTGCGGCTTAGCAATACACTTACAATAACGCTGCTAAGCCGCAAGCGGCTCTATTCCCACTCAATGGTAGCCGGTGGCTTGGAGCTGATATCGTAGACCACGCGGTTTACGCCCGGCACTTCGTTGATAATGCGTGTGGAGATTTGCCCCAACACATCGTACGGCAGCCGGCTCCAATCGGCCGTCATGAAGTCTTCGGTGTTGATCGAGCGTACGGCGACCACGTCGGCGTATGTCCTGGCGTCGCCCATCACGCCGACGCTCTGCACCGGCAACAGCACGGCGAACGCTTGCGAGGTCTCGCGGTACAGCCCGGCCTGCTTGATCTCGTGGACTACAATGGCGTCGGCCTCGCGGAGGGTGTCGAGCCGCTCCTTTGTGACCTCGCCCAGACAACGCACCGCCAGCCCGGGACCGGGGAACGGGTGGCGCCAGACGATTTCCTCGGGCAACCCCAGCGCAAGGCCCAGGCTGCGAACCTCGTCTTTGAACAGGTCGCGTAGCGGCTCGATCAACTCGAAAGCCATATCCTCCGGCAATCCGCCCACGTTGTGATGCAGCTTGATCGTGGCTGCCGGCCCGTCTGCGGAACCGCCGCTCTCGATCACGTCGGGATACAGCGTGCCTTGCGCCAGGAACTTCGCACCCTCAATCCGCGCGGCCTCGTCGGCAAAGCACTCGATAAACTCGTGCCCGATCCAACGCCGCTTCTCCTGCGGTTCGATTACACCCTTCAGCGCATCAAGGAACCGGTCCTCGGCATGAACTACGTGCAGGTCTGTCTGGAAATGGTCGGTGAACTCGCGGATGACCGACTCGGCCTCTCCCTTACGCAGCACGCCATTGTCGACCAGGATACATGATACCTGCGGCCCGACGGCCTCGGCCAACAGCGCGGCGACCACCGAGGAATCCACCCCGCCGGACAGCCCGCAGATTACCCGATTGCTGCCGACCCGGCGGCGGACCTGCTCGATCGTCTCCCGGGCAAAATCACCCAGTTTCCACGTGCCGGTGCATTTGCATGTGGTCGCAAGGAAATTGCCGAGTATCGTCCCGCCGGCCGGCGTGTGTGTTACCTCGGGATGGAATTGCAGGCCGTAGATCGGCAGACTGCGGTGCTTGACCGCGGCGAACGGACAGCTCTCGGTAGATGCCAGGGCGACGAAGTCGTCCGATACCCGCGCCACCCGGTCGCCGTGGCTCATCCATACCTGGGTTTGCTGCGGAACGTCGGCCAGCAGTTCGTCTGGCTGCGTGGTTTTGGAATCGTCCTTAGAGACATTCCCGACGGTAAGATGTGCCCGGCCGTATTCCCTGGACGGCGTGTTTTCCACCTTTCCACCAAGTGCCTCGCAGGCAAGCTGCATTCCGTAGCAGATACCCAGCACCGGCAGGGCGAGCCGGAAGATGCCCGGGTCGCACTTCGGTGCGTCCTGTTCGTACACACTCGACGGCCCGCCGGAGAGTATAAGCCCCATGGGCGCCAGTTCCCGAATCCGCCCCGCAGTAATATCGTGCCGGACGATCTCGCAGTAGACCTGCTGCTGACGCACCCGTCGGGCGATCAATTGCGCGTACTGCGAGCCGAAATCCAGCACCAGCACCTTTTCGTCGGCAACACGGCTCATGGCGTTCCGTCCATAGGAAAACCCAATATTATAGCCACCAAGCCGGCGTCCGACCAGTGGCTGCCGCTTGCGGGTAGTGTCCTAATTTGAAAACGGCAGAGTGGCACCCCTCGCATGGGGATAGACTTGTCTTTTGGGTGCCAGCAAATTGGCATCGTCGGAACACCTTGCAAATAATTTACTTGACTCTTCGTGGACAATCGCTACAATAAAGCAAACGCCAAACTTTGGAGGAAGACAATGAGCCACACGTCGCTTGACATTATCGAGGAAGAGATCGCCGCGACTCGCAAGAAGATCGAAGAGTCTGAGGCGGAAATTGTTGTTCGCCAGCACCAAATTCAAGAATCCAGCCAAACGCTTGCGATCCTCGTGCATCTTCGTGAGAAAATCGAGTCCGCATCTCAGACCGTGGTTGCGACAACTCGGCCCACTGACTCTTTGGCAAAGCGATTAGGCGCAACGGAGGCCGTTTTATCACTATTGCGACGAGAAAAGACTGTCCCGAGGAAGAAAATCATTGATGCGCTTGAGAATCGTGTCACCACTAGGGCCAAGAACAAACGAAGCCTGCTACGCCAAACCTTGATAAATTTAGAGAAGAATGGAAAGATTCGACGAGTGAGAGACAAATATTCGTTGGCAAACAGCGGGAATATATAAACAAGGCCCCAGCACCCAGGGTTTTGCATCAGCGGGTGCCGAGGCCGTGTACACATTAAACCCCTTTACATGGAGGACGCGCACAATGTACGGACGCAACCAATGGGGTTCGTATTTTATTTTAGCACGACCGCCACCAAACTGCACTTTCTGAAAAAACAGCGATAATTGGTATACACTAAAAAAGGCTCTTCCATCATGCTGCGGTTTCAAAACAAGCCGCACAATGGAGGAGCCAAGGATGGTAAGTTCGAAATGTTGTTGGGAATCTCCCGAACAG
>DAOWNK010000201.1 GCA_030642635.1 Pirellulales bacterium | reverse complement strand
TCGACGAGATAAAGCAGATCACCTACAAGGAAGCCCGGAAGCTGGACAATCCCTCGCAATGGGTCGATTGGCGGACGTTCATGGAGCACGTTTGGCTGGATGCGCTGCTGCTTACGCGAAATGGCGTGAAGAAGAACTACCCGGAAGTCCGCATGGGCTTTTCCAACTCCTTCGGTCAGATGCCCTTCTCCGGCTGGAATTTCGAGACGCTCTCGCGCCACGTGGACATGACGATCGAATATCCCACTATCCTAGACAGAATCCACCGGCCGGGTGGGAAAGAGCCGTTTGAAGAAGACCATGTTCCCATGAATCAAGTCATTCGGCAGAAGGTCGATATTCGCAGGTCGTTTATGCGCGACGACTGCCCGATACCCGGCTGGATATGGTACGACCGGAGCGAGCAAGGCGCCGAGTTCAAGCCGTGGTGGATGGCGTTCATCGGGGCGAAGGGCTGCACGCCCTGGGGATCGGACGCTTTGGGTATTCACGCAAAGCGGATGCACTTCTGGGCGTTTATTCATCCGCTGCTGGCGCACACGAAAAGCTCAAAATGGCTGGCCTCGGGCATTCACGACCTGACCCAGGGCGTGGGCAAAATCTTTGTCGATTACAAGCGAGTCGTTTCGCCGGTGGCCGTGCTGTACTCGCAGCCGAGTATGCACCTGGCCTGGGCCTGGTCGGACGTTGAAAAAGCGTTTCACCCGGAAACAACCAGCCTTTATGCGTGGTACTACAAATCGCGGGTGAACGTTACCCGGATGCTCCGCGAGTTGGGGTTCTCCTATCGCTACGTCGGTACTTCGCAGATCGACTCGAGCGGGTTGAAAAACTACCGGGTGCTGTTTCTGCCATGTTCGTTGTGCCTTTCCGATGAAACGCTGAAAGCAATTCGGCAGTTTGTCAAAGACGGCGGCGTTGTCGTGGCCGACATCGGCGCCGGAGCGACCGACGAACACGGCAAGCCGATCGCACAAAGGAAACCGGTCGAAGACCTGTTTGCAATCTCTCGCAAGCAGATTTGCCGAAAAGTCGAGCCGGCTGGTTTGAAAATTGCCAAAACGGCGGATATCGAGATTCCCGGCAATTTGAAACTGGCCGGTATGGACATTATTGAACCACGCGCCGGCGCCGGCGCGACCCGCGAAAACGGCCCACCGGCAATTGTCGTCAATCGCATCGGCAAGGGGAAGGCGATCTACTTGAACGGGTTCCTCGGCTACAATATGCCGTCGCGCCGGTTAATACAAAACATTCTCGCGGCGGCAAACGTATCGACGCCGGTCCGCATAACCAGCGACGGCAGCGAACACATGGGCTACGAACTGGCAACCTTCAAACAGGGCGACATCGAAATCCTCGGCATATTGAGACTTCGCAACGAAAAGACCCCGACTGAAATAAAGCTGGGCGAAAAGCGGCATCTTTACGACGTTCGCGGCAAGAAGTATTTCGGCCTGACCGATACCGCTCAGTTCGACTTAACACAGAAGGCTGCCGCCGTGCTGGCCGTTATACCGTATGAAATTACCGGTGTTGAAGCCACAGTCTCGCCAAAAAAGATAAAGCAAGGTGAGAAGTTCACGGTAAAGGCGAATGTGCTTTGCGGCGAGGCCGCACCCGGCGACCACGTCCTTCGCATGGAGGTCTACGATCCTTCGGGCAAACTCAGCCGCGCCTATACCGACAACGTGTCGGCCGGTGCCGGATGCTTCGAGCGAACGATCCGGACGGCGCTGAACGACCAACCCGGTCGCTGGCGGATTGTGATTATCGACGTTGTCAGCGGCAAGAGATTCAAGTCCGGTTTTCAGTTGCTCGACCACGGCTTGCGGTAGGCGGTAGGATGAATAGTCTATTTAGCCGCCGTGCCGGCGGCTGCTAAACGTGAGAATTGACTTTGTTTAGCGGTCGCCGGTACGGCGGCCCTTGCTGCTAACACCATGTTACTTGGCTATCAGGGCGTCTCTGGCCCACCGGCCAGGACTGTGAATTGTGAAACAAGCCGGCAAACCAAGAAGCCTGGCAATTTGGGCATAATAGGCTGCCGATGTTTTCCCCAACTTTGATGTAGCACGGCTCGGCAAATTTTCTTATGATTACTCCGCTAGTCTGGATTATTTACATTACAGGAGTGCCACGGTCGTCCCGACCGTGCTTTTTGTAAAAAGGCCTTCTTCTCGAAGCACGGTCGGGACGACCGTGGCACTCATATAACTCATACTGTCAAGGAGGACAATCGTGAACTCGCTTAAAGGGCTGTTTATCATCGTGGTGTTGGGTGCGATTGCGTATGGTGCATACGTATCGATTACCCGCAAACAACAGATCAACGCACCGGGCGGCAACGCCCCGCTGTTCTCCGAAGGCTCGACTACCGGACCGCCGGAACTTGCCGCCGCGGCAACACCGCAGTTTCCCACCGGTGCAGGCACGGTGGCCACGGAGCTTAATCCGTCTAATTTCGGCACGGCCCCGCCGCGGTTCACCATGCCGAAACATCCACCGGCGCCAAGCGCAACAATTACACCTACACCGGGTGGAACATCACCGAGTGTAACGGCAGCGCCATACGCTCAGTACGGCAACGCGGCGCCTCCGGTCGCAACCACGCTGCCCCAACAAAATCCGCTCGCAACTAACGCAACTGTTTCAGAAGGGGACAGTCCCATTTTCGCTTCGCGAAAATCGGGACAGTCCCCATTGCCTGATAAGTTCGACTCGCTTCTGAAGGCCGCCGAAAGGGAACTCAACGAAGGCCGCATGACACAAGCGCACCTTGCGCTTAGCAATCTATACAACAATCCGGAGATGTCACCTGCGCAGGCAAGCCGGGTTGCCGAACTGCTCGATCAACTCGCCGGGCACATCATCTATTCCAAACTACACTTGCTCGAACCACCGTACACGATCAAGCGCGGCGAGACGCTCGAGCAGATCGCCCAAAGCTACAACGTCCCATGGCAACTGCTGGCGAACATAAACGGCATCCGCGACCCGCGGCGCCTGGAGCCGGGCAAGCAGTTGAAGGTCGTTCGCGGGCCGTTCAACGCCGTGGTTGACCTGCAGCGGTACGAGTTGATGTTGATGCTCGCCGGACGATACGCCGGGCGGTTTCCAATCGGCGTCGGACTGGACTGTGCCGAGTTGGAAGGGACATACGTCGTCTGCAACAAGACGGTCAGCCCGCAATACTACGGGCCGAATCGGGAACAGATCAGCGCCGGTGATCCGCGTAACCCGTTGGGTAAACTTTGGATCGGGCTGGGTGAACACCCGGGGCAACACTGCCGGCTCGGCATCCACGGCACCGGAGACCCGACCAGCCTGCACACTACCTCCGGGCGAGGCTCGATCAGGCTCGGAGATAAAGACATCGAAGACGTATTTGGTATACTATCCGTTGGACCGGTTGCGTCGAGGGTTACTATTCGACGGTAAATAAATGTACGACAAACAAACACTGATCGGTCTGGTTCGTGAAAAGGCGCTTAAGTTCGGCGACTTCACGCTCGTCTCGGGCAAGAAGGCCACGTATTACCTCGACGGGAAACAGGTCACGCTCGATCCGGCCGGCGCACTGCTGGTCGCAGAAGGCATACTCGATCTGCTCGGCGGCGAATCCATGCCAGAGGCGGTCGGCGGCATGTCGATCGGGGCCGATCCGATCACCGCCGCAGTCGTTGCCATATCGGCGGTGCGAGAAACACCGGTCCGTGGTTTCATGGTTAGAAAAGAGTCGAAGGGCCACGGTACGAACCGGTATATAGAAGGGCCTGTGCAGCCGGACGATCAGGTCGTCATCGTTGAAGACGTAGTCACTACCGGCGGGTCGTCGCTTGCGGCCATCGAACGTGTCGAACAGTTCGGCATGAAGGTCCGTCGGGTGATCGCCATTATCGACCGGATGGAAGGCGGCGCCGAGGCGTTCTCCGAGGCCGGCTACCGGCTAGACAGCCTACTGGACATCCGCGATTTCGGTATCACTCCGCCCAGCAGTTAAAAAGACCGTTTAGCCGCTGGGCTTGCCCAGCGCGTGGCGTGGGGTAGAAGAGAGAAGAGAGAAAAGAGAGGAGAGGGGAGGGAGAAGAGAAGAGGGAAGAGAGAATAATGTTTTGCGAATATTTCCATTTAGCCGCTGTGTCACTATGCTAGATAATTTCGCCACGGGCCTCCCGTCCTGGGCTATAAATCTCTCTCCTCCCTCTTCTCTCCTCTCTTTTCCCTCCTCCGTACCCTCCGTGCCCAGTGGTAATATACAATCCAAGTGGAGTCACCAGTGAACATCCTGCTTGCCACCAGTGAGGCGGTTCCTTTTGCGAAGACCGGCGGACTGGCCGACGTGTGCGGTGCGTTGCCGATCGAGTTGGCCCGGCTGGGCCACTCGCCGGCGGTAATCATGCCGGCATACCGGAAGACCGCCTATTGCGGCCAGACGATTGAGCCGATGGGAATCGACTTCATCGTGCCGATCGGCAGCAAGATGGTCACCGGACACCTGCTTAAAAGCTCGCTGCCGAAGTGCGACGTGCCGGTATACCTAGTCCGGCAAGACAACTACTACGATCGCGACGAGCTGTACGGCGCCGACGGCAAGGACTACATCGACAACTGCGAGCGGTTCGTATTCTTCTCACGTGCCGTGTTGGAGGCCGTCCGGCTGCTCGATCTGCCGGTGGACGTGATCCATGCCAACGATTGGCAGACCGCCTTGGTGCCGGCGTACCTGAAGATCGAGTACCACGCCGTGCCGCGATACGAGCAGATTGCCACGCTGCTGACCATCCACAACATGTCCTACCAGGGCAGGTTCTGGCACTGGGACATGCTATTGACCGGACTGGACTGGAAATACTTCAATTGGCGTGAACTGGAATTCCACGGCAAGCTGAACCTGTTGAAGGCCGGCATGGTCTTCGCCGATTCAATCAATGCGGTAAGCCCTCGCTACTCGCAGGAAATTCAAACCGAGCCGCTCGGCTGCGGCCTGGAAAGCGTGTTGCAATATCGTCGGAACGTACTGTCCGGAATCCTTAACGGCATCGACCGGAAGCAGTGGAACCCGGCCGTCGATCCGCACCTGGCGGCTAACTACGACGCAGACAGCGTCGGCCAGGGCAAGCCGATCTGCAAGGCGGCCCTGCAAGAGGAGCTTGGGCTGCCGGAGGCCGCAGACGTACCGCTTATCGGCATGGTCGGCCGGCTGATCGATCAGAAGGGTGTCGATCTGGTGGCAAAAGTCATCCAGCAATGGGTTCAGACTGCCGATGCACAATGGGTGATTTTGGGGACCGGCGAGCCGGAATACCACGATCTGTTCGCTACGCTGGCCCAACGGTTCCCGCAAAAGGTGGCAGTGCAGTTGGAGTTCTCGAACCCGCTGGCACATCGGATCGAAGCCGGCGCCGACATGTTCCTGATGCCCAGCCGGTTCGAGCCGTGCGGGCTGAACCAACTTTACAGTCTGATGTACGGCGCCGTGCCCGTGGTCCGGGCGACCGGCGGTCTGGCCGACACGATTACCGACTTCGGCGATTCCTCGCCGGGCGCCGCGCCGCCGAACGGGTTCAGCTTCCGGGAGTACGCCCCGCAGGCGCTCAGTGAGACGCTCAATCGGGCATGTGACGCCTATCGACGGCCGGACTTGTGGGCGAAACTCGTTGATACCGGCATGAGACAGGATTGGTCGTGGGCAAGGAGTGCAAAGCAATACGTCGAGCTTTATCAGGAGACTCGAAGTAGGGATTGGGGATTAGGGATTGGGGCCAAATTGAAAATTGAAAATTGAAAATTCACCAGCCACAGCCCCCAATCCCTAATCCCCAATCCCTAATCCCCAATCCCTAATCCCCAATCCCTAGCCCCCACCATGCACGAAGTCTCGTTGGCATTTTTCTGGCACCAGCACCAGCCGTACTACGGCGACGAGCTGGACGGCGAGATACCCATGCCCTGGGTCCGGCTGCACGGGACGAAGGACTACTGGGGCATGGCAATGCTGTTGAAGGAAACGCCCGAGCTGCACGCCACAATCAACCTGGTCCCCAGCCTGCTCAGCCAGCTGGCGGCCTAC
>DAOWNK010000131.1 GCA_030642635.1 Pirellulales bacterium | reverse complement strand
TTTCACGTTTTCACAAATGCCAGTATGAAACAACCGCCCGAGATAACCGAACACCTTTCAACCGGCCGGCCCGAAGAGTTGCTGGGCAATCTGTGCCGGCTGGCGGCGGATCGGGCGCCGGCCGAAGTCGAAATACCGGCAAGTTTCCAAACCAGGAACGAAGCGGCTGAAAAACAGTATCAAGACGTACTGAAACAAATCACCGATCGCTACGAAAGTGAAAAAGCGGCGACCAAGGCTGAGTACGCTTCGGTGTGCCGGGCGGCCGCCGAGCGGTTCGAATCGGACCGTGACGCCCTGCAAAAGGAGTACGATGAGGTCCGCGCCAGGGTGATCGCCAGGTTCGAGGCAGACGAGAGCACCACAAAACAACAACTGCAAGAGGCCCAGTGGGAGGCCTCGACGCTCTCGGAAGCTGCACAGAGCGGCTCGGAGTTGGAACTGAAAGAGATTGGGGAACGGCTGGACGCACAACGTGAAGAGCTTGCGGCAATCCACCGAGAAGCCGTCGAGATACTAATGCGGCGGTGGCAGTGGCGCGACTATCCTAAACCCGAACCGGCCGACCTGCCGGCCGACGGCAATCCGATCCGATTCGTCGCCGAGTCAGTCTCCCGAGCGAAGAGCCTGCTTGGCGAGTTATCACGCCAGGGCGTTCCACGAATGTTCGAGGGCGTTCAGCCGCTGGGGTTTTTTGTGTTCTTCTTGTTGATATCGATGGTTCCCGCCGGGTTTATGCTTGGCTGGAGTGGTTGGTACTGGGTTCCCGCAAGCGTTCTTGGCGCGATTGTCCTGACGTTTACCGTGGGCGGTTGGCTGTTTCACGTTGCCCGGCGGCAGTCAACACAGGTTTATCTCGATCTTCTACGCACGTTGGCCGAAGCCGATCTTGCCAGGCCGGCGGCGCTTAAAACCGCCGAGACGATCTGCCGGCGACAGAACGTGACAATCGTTGGGAACAGTGTGGTCGAATTGAAAAAGGCCAACCTGCGATTCTCCGACACCATGACCGAAATCCATCTCCGAAAGCAAGACGAACTGCGAGAAACCGACGAAAAATACCCGGCACGGTTGAAGGAGATCGACGACAGCCGCGAACACAAGCTTAAGAACACAGACGAGGATTATGCCGGGCGGCTCGGCAAAATCGACCGCGATTACAAAAACGAATCGGACCGGCTGCACGAGCAGCACGCCCGTACCATGCTCGAAAACGACCGACGCCGGCAACGCGAATGGTCCGCGTTGTCCGAGCGATGGCTCTCGGGCATCGAGCGGTTCGGGGCGTCGCTGGACGGGATGAACTCCACGTGCGACCGCTTGTTTCCCGACTGGAGCACGGCGGACTGGGACAGCTGGGTCTCGGCGGCTGAGGTTCCGCCGGTGGTGCGTTTTGGAACCTTCGGTGTGCAACTGGGCCGACTTAAGGACGGCCTGCCGCGCGACGACCGGTTGACGCCCGCACGGGTCGAATTTTCGATGCCTGCGTTGTTGCCGTTTCCAGAGCGTTCGCTTTTGCTCTTGAAGGCCGCCGGCGAAGGTCGTACCGCCGCGGTCGAACTGCTCCAGTCGGTAATGCTGCGGATGCTCACCGCAATGCCGCCGGGCAAGGTCCGGTTCACGATTATCGACCCGATCGGGCTGGGCGAGAATTTCTCGGCCTTTATGCACCTGGCCGACTACGACGAGCAGCTTGTGGCCAGCCGCATCTGGACCGACGCCGCGCACATCGAGCGGCAACTGGCCGACCTTACAGAGCACATGGAAAACGTCATCCAGGTGTACCTGCGCAACGAGTTCGATTCGATCCGCGATTACAACGAGTTTGCCGGCGAGCTGGCCGAGCCGTATCGGGTGCTCGTGATAGCGAACTTTCCGGCCAATTTTACCGAAGCGGCCGCACAACGGCTCAAGAGCATAGCAGCCAGCGGCGGCAGATGCGGTGTGTTCACGCTGCTTGGCGTCGATGCGAAACGGAAGATGCCGCGACACTTCGACCTTGCCGGTCTGCTGCCCGACGCGATGGAGTTGCGCTGGAGCGAAGGGCGATTCGTTTGCGACAATGCCGATTTCGGCGAGTTGGCGCTTTCGTTCGACCGTCCGCCCAGCGCCGAACGGTTCACCGAGATCGTCCGCGCAGTCGGAAGCGAAGTAAAGGACGCCGAGCGTGTCGAGGTGCCGTTCGAGTGCGCCGCGCCCGACCGGGAGCAGTGGTGGAGTTGCAACAGCAGTGAAGGGATCGACGTGCCGCTGGGCCGTGCCGGTGCAATGAAACTACAGCACCTGAACCTCGGACGTGGCACCTCGCAGCACGTGCTGATCTCCGGCAAGACAGGCTCGGGCAAGTCCACCCTGTTGCACGCGCTGATTACCAACGTCGCATTGCACTACAGCCCCGACCAGGTCGAGTTATACCTGGTCGATTTCAAAAAGGGCGTCGAGTTCAAGGCATACGCCGAGAGCAAATTGCCGCACGCGCGGGTAATCGCCATCGAGAGCGAACGGGAGTTCGGCCTAAGCGTGCTGGAGCGGATCGACGAGGAACTGAGACACCGCGGCGATCTGTTCCGCAAGCAGGGCGTGCAGGACCTGAAGGGTTTTCGTGCGGCCGAGCCGGACGTAAAAATGCCGCGAGTGCTGCTTATTATCGACGAGTTCCAGGAGTTGTTCGTCGAGGACGACCGGATCGCCCAGGACGCGGCGCTGCTGTTGGACCGGCTGGTGCGTCAGGGGCGTGCGTTTGGAATCCACGTGCTGCTCGGCTCGCAGACGCTTGCCGGTGCGTACTCGCTCGCCCGCAGCACCATCGGGCAGATGGCCGTGCGGATCGCCTTGCAGTGTAGCGAGGCCGACGCACACCTGATACTAAGCGAAGACAACACCGCCGCACGGCTGCTTGGGCGTCCCGGCGAGGCGATCTACAACGACACGAACGGCCTGTACGAGGGCAATCATCCGTTCCAGGTGGTTTGGCTGCCGGACCACCAGCGCGACGGCTACTTGCAACAAATCCGCCAACTGGCCGACAGTCGGCGCGTTGCCGCGTTGCCGCCGATCGTCTTCGAGGGCAACGTCGCGTCCGATCCGGGCCAAAACCCGTTGTTGCACGAGTTGATTGCCGCACCGGGGTGGCCGAAAGCATCTCACGCCGCGCAGGCGTGGCTCGGCTCGGCGGTTGCAATCAAGGCCCCCACGGCCGCCGTGTTTGTCCGGCAAAGCGGCAGCAACTTGTTAATGGTCGGACATCAAGAGGAAGAGGCGCTGGGTGTGCTGGCGACGTGCCTTGTCTGCCTGGCGGCACAGCACACACCCGCCGATCCGAGCAGTAAGGAGCCTGGTCCACGGTTCTATGTGCTGGACGGCACGCGCCCGGACGCGCCGGAGGCCGGTTTTTGGCATCGTATAACGCCGGTGGCGCCGCACGAAGTGAAAATAGTCGGCCCGCGCGATGCGGCCGGTGCGATAGCAGAAATCGCCGTCGAGGCGACTCGCCGGCAGGAAACCGGCCTGGAGGACGGACCGCCGATCTACCTGATCGTCTACAACCTCGGACGGTTCCGCGACCTGCGCAAGGCGGACGATGAGTTCAGCTTCTCGCGGCTGGACGAGGACAAACCGCCCAGCCCATCATCGCAACTGCTCGAAATCCTGCGCGAAGGCCCGGCGTTTGGAATTCACACACTGATGTGGTGCGACACCTACAACAACGTCAACCGTGCGCTGGATCGGCAAGGATTGCGCGAGATGGAAATGCGCGTGCTCTTTCACGTTAGCGCCGCCGATTCGAGCAACCTGATCGATACACCGGTGGCCGACCGATTGGGTATACATCGTGCGCTGCTGTACGACGAGGGTCAGGGCCGGATGGAGAAATTCCGCCCATACGGCCTGCCGTCGGACCAGTGGCTCGATTGGGTCAAGGGGCAATTGCGAGGGAAGGGATAGCTATCAGCTATCAGTTGTCAGTTTTTTGATTTTGTAGTCGTAACAGTTCACAGAATGTTCGGTAGTGTCGGTCGGGTTTATGCCAATTTCAGTAGTTCGCAGTTTTACCAACCAATCGCTGCCCCCGCACGCAGTGCGGGGGCTTTTCGTGGTTTATTTTGACCAAACTGCGAACTACTGAATTTAGTCCTTCCCCCTTCCCCCTTCCCCCTTCCCTCTTCCCATTGGCTCCACCGCGTGGCATCGCACCATGTGCCCGTCGAGGTCCAACCGCTGCGGCGGCCGGCGGCGGCATACGTCCATCGCCTGCGGGCAGCGCGGATGGAAACGGCATCCGGCCGGCGGGTCAATCGGGCTGGGTACGTCGCCCTCCAGCACGATACGCTTGCTGCGCCGCTTGGGGTCCATCGTCGGCACCGAGGAGAGCAACGCCTGGGTATATGGGTGCAGCGGATTGGCGTATAGCTCCCTGCTGGTCGCCGTCTCGACGAGCTGGCCTAGGTACATCACCGCCACGCGGTCGGAAATGTACTCCACCACCGACAGGTCGTGCGAGATGAACAGGTACGTAAGTTTATACTCTTTTCGCAGATCGACCAGCAGGTTGATGATCTGCGACTGGATCGACACGTCCAGCGCGGAGATCGGCTCGTCCAGCACCATGAACCTCGGGCCGAGCGCCAGCGCCCGGGCGACGCATATCCGCTGTCGCTGCCCGCCGGAGAACTCGTGCGGATAGCGGTTGACGTAGCCCGGGTCCAGCCCGACCTGCTCCAGTGTGCGGTTCACCACCTCGAGCCGCTGCCGGGGGTTGCCCAGCCGGTGGACGATAAGCCCCTCTTCGACGATGCTTTTTACGGTCATCCGCGGGTTGAGCGAGCCGAACGGGTCTTGGAATACTATCTGCATATCTCGGCGCAACCGCCGCAGTTCACCGCCGCGGCTGTCGGTAACGTTTTTGCCGTTGAATTGCACCCGGCCTGCGGTCGGTTGCAGCAGCTTAAGCAGCGTCCGCCCGACGGTGGTCTTCCCACAGCCCGACTCGCCGACCAGTCCGAGCGTTTCGCCCTCGTCGATGTGAAAGCTCACACCATCGACCGCCTTGACGTGTGCGACGGTGCGCGAGACGATCCCCTTGCGGACTGGGAAATATTTTTTCAGATCGACGACGTTAAGCAGCGGTTTGTTCATGTTTTAGTAGGGTGCGTGAAACGCACCACGTTGTAGATCATTGTGATATTAGTTCGGTGCGTTGCACGCACCCTACCGGGAAGTGACATCTGACCTGGTGGCCCGGTGTAATCTCGCGTAACTCCGGTTCTTCCGTCTCGCAGCGCGGCCGGCGGTGTGGACATCGGGGATGGAACTTGCAGCCGCCTGGAAACCGCAACGGGCTGGGGACCATCCCTTCGATAGTCTCCAGCCGTTCGCTCTTCGAGGCGCCCAGCGCCGGCCGCGAGCGGAACAGCCCGCGTGTGTATGGGTGCAGCGCATTGCCGAACAACTCCTCGACCGGTGCGTATTCGACCACCTTCGAGGCGTACATTACGGCCACGTCGTCGGCCGTCTCGGCGATGATGCCAAGGTCGTGGGTGATTATCAGGATCGACATGCCCGTGTCTTCTTGCAGCTTCCGCAGCAGGTCGAGTATTTGCGCCTGGATGGTTACGTCCAGCGCGGTGGTCGGCTCGTCTGCGATCAGCAGGTTTGGGTTGCATGAGAGCGCCATTGCGATCATCGCCCGTTGACGCATGCCGCCGGATGACTGGTGAGGGTACTCGTCGGCACGTTGCTCAGGTGCGGGGATTTTCACCCTGTCGAGCATCTCGATCGCCAGTTTGCGTGCTTCCGCCTTTCCGACTTGACGGTGCAGCCGGATCGCCTCGACGATCTGCGAGCCGACGGTAAAGACTGGGTTCAGCGAGGTCATCGGCTCCTGGAAGATCATGGCGATTTTCCCGCCTCGGACTTTTCGCATCTGAGGCTCGGCCAGATCGGTGAGCACTACCGGCCGGCCGTCGTCGTTGTACGTCGTTATCCGGCCATCGACGATCTTGCCTGGCGAGGAGATCAGCCGGATGATCGACAACGCGGTGACCGATTTGCCACAACCCGATTCGCCGACCAGCCCGAGCGTTTTACCCTTCGGCACGAGCAGCGACACGTCGTCGACCGCTTTGACCACGCCCTGGTCGGTGAAGAAATGGGTTTTGAGGTTTTCGATTTTGATAAATGGGTCGGACATGTGGTTAGTGGATAGTGGATAGTGGTTAGTGCTAAGCCGCAAGCGGCACGCCTTTCACTTACTTTCCGGCCTCGCGGAGCCTCGGGTCGGTCGCCTCTTGGATTCCCTCGCCTATAAGGTTATATGCCAGCACGGTCAGGAAGATGGCCGTGCCGGGGAATACTATAAGCCACCACATTTGCAGGTTCGAGCGTCCGGCGCTTAGCAGCGTGCCCCAGCTCGGGTTTGGCGGCGGCGCACCGAACCCGAGAAAACTCAGCCCGCTCTCGATCAAAATCGCCGCAGCGATGCCGAAACTGATCGGCACGAGCACCGGCGCCAGTGCGTTCGGCAGTATGTGCCGGAACATGATCCGCAGCCGACCGGTCCCCAGCGCCCGGGCCGCCGTGACGAACTCGGTTTCCTTGAGTTTCAGGAACTCCGCGCGGGTGAGCCTTGCAATGCCTGTCCAACCGGTCACGCCCAGCACGGCCATCAGGTGCCAGATCGTCGGGTTTTCGAGTATCGCGATCAGCGCAAGGATCAGCACCAACGCGGGAATGCACATGACTAACTCGATCAGCCGGCTCAATATCATATCGACCCAGCCGCCCATGTAACCGGCCAGTGCACCGACGGTGATGCCGATCAGTGCGGCGATGCCGGTCGATACGAACCCGACCAGCAGTGCGATCTTCGCCCCGTGCACCATCTGTGCAAACACGTCGACCCCCGCCTGATTGGTCCCCAGGTAGTTGTGTCGGCTCGGGTTGCCCATGGCGCCGGTCGGGTTGCCGGGCAGGTCCTTCCATTCGCCGTCGGTCACTCGCCGGTACGGGTCCTGGTAGACCAGCGGCCAGACGGCCCAGCTTTCCGGGTCTTTTTCCGAGAGGTTTTTTGGGTATCGCTTGCGGAACTTATCGCGGTAGAAGACCGGGTTTTCCCATCCCGGGTTGAAGTAAGCCAAACATGGAAAGTAAATCCGGCCCTTGTACTTGCACACCACCGGGCGGGTGCCGGCGATTGCAGGTGAGAAGATAGCCACCAACGCCAGCAGCCCGACGAAGCACAACGCGGCCATGGCCAACTTGCGGCGGCGGAAGTGCAGCCACGCCTCGACCCAAAATCCGCGGCCTATCATCGGTGAGGATGAACGTGTGGCACGGCCGGTACGGCCGTGCCACGGGTCGGATTCTGGTTTATCGGCTGACATACTTTGCATGGTCAAAAATTGCGGATTTTGAATCTGTAGGAGGCGACTCTGTCGGCGACTGAATCACCAATCGCCCCATGTCGCCGACAGAGTCGCCTCCTATAAAAAACCTTAATATAGCTCACGAATACGTCACTCGCGGGTCCACCACCGCGTATAAAATATCGGCCAACAATTGCCCTAACAATGTAAGGAACGAAAACATCAGCGCCAGACCCATGATCGTCGGGTAGTCGCGCTCGGTGATCGACTCGAAGAACAGCCTACCCATGCCCGGCCACGTGAAAATCTGCTCCAAGATAACCGATCCGCTAAGCAACGCCGGCAGCGTCAGGCCCAGCAGCGTGACGAACGGAATAAGCGTGTTTCGGAACGCATGGTGTACGATCACCCGGCACGGCCCTACGCCCTTTGCCCGCGCGGTGCGGATGTAGTCTTGCCGGATCACCTCTTCCATGTTCGATTTGACGAACCGGCTGAAGTACGCCAACGCACCGTACGTGTAGCACGTGACCGGCAGAATCATGTGTCTGAATATATCCCACACTTTTCCGGACGTGGAAAGTTGGTTGTAATTATCGCTGACCATACCGAACAGCGGCAGTTCCAGCGGCGTGCCCTCCAGCCGCACGGCGAACAGCACCAGCAGCAACAGCGCGGCGACGAACGACGGCAGCGAATACAGCATGTACAGGATAGTGCTCATTGCCCGCTCGTCGGCCTTGCCGCTTCGGACGGTTGCAAAAAGCCCCATCGGCACGGCCAACATGTACGTCAAAAAGATCGAGGTGACCGACAGGAGCATGGTCGGGCCGACCCGTTCGGCGATCAGCCCGGCGACCGGCTGTCGGCGCGAGATTGAGCGTCCGAGGTCGAGTCTTGCCAGGTTGCCCGCCCATTGCACGTATGCAACCGGCCACGGCTTGTCCAGGCCGTATGCCTGCTCCATGCGTTTCAGGTCTTCTTCGCTGATCCGCCGGCTTGGGTCGATCTCGGCCAGTTGCAGCGTAAGCGGCGTGCCCGGCATGTTGCGAATCAGCCCGAAGACGACGAACGTAATCAGCAGCAGCGTGAGGAACCCCAGCAGCAGTCGTCTGATTAGGTAGTTAAACATGTTTTAGTAGGGGCCAGGGGCTAGGG
>DAOWNK010000278.1 GCA_030642635.1 Pirellulales bacterium | reverse complement strand
TTATACTCCGCACGGTCATAATCTGCGGTTTTTTGAACGGCTCCGTGGCATGCCTTCATGTGGCGTAGCTACAGGCAGGTATGAATGGGGTTCTATTGAACGCACATGCCTACCCACGGCTACGCCGCGTGAATGCATGCCACACAACACCCGACAAAAACCGCAGATTACGCCCGCGTGATGTATATGACTACACCCGTCCGCCATATTCCCCCGTTGCGGTTGCCTTCTCTTACTCCGGCCAGCCCTGGGAGCCTACAAGCGGCACAAATCGGCAGGCCGAAAGGTTCTCAGTCTTCGACCGGCCGGATAACTTGCGAATCGCTTGGAGCATTTGGCAGTCACAACCACCAAGTGGGATGACCAGAATGCCGCCTTCTCGGAGTTGCTCGAACAGGGCAGGGGGGTACTGGGCAGCAGCCGCGGTGACTATGATCCGGTCGAACGGCGACCGGTCGGGCAGCCCGAGCGTGCCGTCGCCGACCACCAGCGTAACGTTCTCATAACCCAGTTCGGCCAGCACCGCGTCGGCCTGCTTCGAGAGTACTTCGTGTCGTTCAATACTAATCACTTCCCGAGCAAGTTCAGCGATGACGGCCGTCTGGTATCCGCTGCCGGTGCCGATCTCCAATACGGTTTCCTTGCCCGAAAGTTCCAACGCTTGGGTCATCAATCCGACGATGTACGGCTGACTGATCGTCTGGCGGCAGTCGATGGCCAGTGCCCGGTCGGCGTATGCTTCGTCGCACATTGCGGATGCAACGAACCGTTCTCGCGGCACCTTTGTCATGGCGGCCAGCACGTTCACCTCGCGGATACCCCGGCCGCGCAACTGTCGTCGGAGCATCTGTTGCTTGGCGGATTGGAGGTCGGCGTGGGACATCAGTTTTTGTGAGATCATTTGGCGCGACCACCGGTCGCAGCTTTGTGTTATACGGGCGCGACCACCGGTCGCGGCTTTATGAGGAAGTAATCTTCCAATCGACCATGTGCAACTCGACGCTGCGGCGGCCGCGGAACGTGTTTATGACCGGTCGGAATGCAACGTCGATCGGGCCGTCCAGTGCGGCCAATTCTTCGGCCCAGTCGCCGCCGCCGAACGCCACCGCACGAAACGAGACGCCGTGTTGCTCCAGACGCAGCGATAGGTGATTACCGTCGGCTCCAATGGTGCGGGGCGGTCCGTCGAGCGTTACTCCGGTAGTACAGAGCATTGGCCGCGGGTTGCCTTGGCCGAACGGCGCCAGCCGCTCGATCTGCCCGACCACATCGAGCGTTAGAGCACTGAGCGGCGTTTCGGTGTCAATTGCCAGTTCTGCCGTCCGGTCCTGTTCGTCGATCCGTTCCGCGGCAATCTCGCAGAACGCTGCACGGAATGCGTCGATTTTTCCTTCCTCGATTTTTAACCCCGCCGCCGCTGCGTGCCCGCCGTGCGAGAGCAGGTATTCGTCACACGCTTCCAACGCGGCATGCAAATTGAAGCCCGGCACACTACGCGCCGAGCCGACTCCCGGTTTCAGGCCGACCTTGTCCAGCGAGATAAGCACCACCGGCCGATGGTGTTTCTCGGCAAGCCGTCCGGCGACAATGCCGATTACACCCTGGTGCCAGCCGTGGTCCGCCAGCACCAGCGCGGCGTCTTCGACCGGATCGAATCGTTCCTTGACTTGTTTGCCGGCGGCAAGCTGTATCTTCCGCTCTATGGTTTTGCGTTGTGCGTTCAGCTCGTCGATGTACTCGGCCAACTCCTCGGCACGGTCTTGGCGATCTGTCACCAGCAACTCGACGCCCAACTGCGGCTGTCCGAGCCGTCCGGCGGCGTTCAGTCGCGGGCCGAGCATAAATCCGACGTCTTCGCTGGTCAATTTCTTCTTGCCGTGAAGCTTTGTAATTTTCATAAGCGTGGCGATCCCCAGCGTCGGGTATTGGGCCACGCCGGCCAGTCCGTGGCGGACCAGGATGCGATTCTCGTCGACAAGCGGCACCACGTCGGCGATGGTTCCCATGGCGGCCAGTCCGACCGCCTGCATGAGGAAGTCTTTCATCTGCTTTCCGACTTTCTTGGCCCCGGATGCCCGTTGGCACAATGCCCAGGCCAGCTTCATGGCGACGCCCGAACCGCTTAAATCCCCGAACGGATAACTACAGCCCGGCAGTCGTGGATGGACCAGCGCGTCGGCCGCCGGTAGTTCGTTGCCCGGCTCGTGGTGATCGGTTATGACCAGCCCAACGCCAAGCTCTCGTGCAAGCGCCGCCTCTTCCACGCTGCCGATTCCGCAATCGACCGTAACGATCAGCCCGACACCGGCGGCCGCCTGCGTTCGGATCGCATCGCAGTTCAGCCCATAGCCCTCATCGACGCGATGTGGAACGTAGTAACCCACCTCGGCGCCGAGCAGCTTCAGACACAGGTACAGCACCGCCGTGCCGGTCATACCGTCAACGTCATAATCGCCGTAAACGACGATCCGCCGGCCGGACTGAACTGCCTGATGGATTCGCTCGGCGGCACAGCTACAGCCGGGCAACTGCTCGGGGTCTCTCAGCGCAGAGAGCTTCGGGTCCAGAAAGACCCGTACGGCGCTAGGGTCGGTCACGTCGCGACAGATCATCAACTGTGCCACCACGGCTGGTATTCCGGCGGCGTGTGACAGCGCAGCGATGCGGTCCGGATCGTGCGGATGAATACGCCAGCGCTTGGCCATGGCACGAGCTATTTTTTCTTTTCGACGTGTTCGGTGTGTTTTCGCAGCCTGGGGCAGTACTTTTTCAGCTTCAGCTTCTCGCCGCCCGACTTCCGCCGGATGGTGTAATTATAGTCGCCCGTCTCCTTGCAAACCAGAAACACGGTTTCCGACTTCTTTTTGCTCTTCGCCATTTGGATATCTCCGATCCGTCAACCGGCGGTTTTATTGTATGTGCCAAGCAGGTTATTGTACTCGATAGTGCCGAAGGGGGAAGGGGGAAGGGGGAAGGGAAACCACAGTGGCACCGGCGTCTCGCCGGTGGTGCATAGGTATTATAAGGTATTACTTCGAGTTGCATCACACCGGCGGGACGCCGGTGCCACTGTTCGCCTTGGCCCATTCGGGTGGCATGACACAGCAAAGACCGATTGAAAAATCCCGGCGGTACACTCATACTACTACATATGGGTAAATTGATCGTCTGCGAGCGTTCCGGGCGTTGGGCGACGGCACTGCGGCGGGAATTGGGCCAGGCAGGCCTGCGAGTCTGTGAAAGCCGGAGCCTGGCGGAATGTTGGGCAATGCTGGCCGAGCGGCCGTGCAGCTTCGTTGTTGTTGAGTTGACCTCCTCAGTGACCGACGAGTTGCTCGAACGCATGGCGAGGCTGACAGTTGAGTTTCCAAAGGTACGAGTGGCCGTGGTCGCCGACCGCTCCATGACCGATTACCAGTGGCTGATGCGGGAGGCCGGTGCGGTACATTTTACGTGTTCGCCACGTCGGCTCGCACCGCTGGCACAAACGGCTTCCCGTCACCTTGCCCGGGTGCCGGTGCCGCAGCAGAGCCTTACAGAGCGAATCTGGTCGAGCCTGCCGTGGGGGTGAGTGGTAGGCGGTAGGCGGTAGGCGGTAGGGGGTGGCAATTCATTGCCACCTGAATGATAAATGGAATTATGGAGAACCAACTATGAGAAACGGTCAGGTCACTGAAACAGAAGTGCAAAAAATCCTCGATGGGTTTAAGGATCCGGAGATGGGCCGAAGCATTACGCAACTTCAGCAGGTCCACAAACTCCAGCTCGACGGTGATACGCTCGCGGTCACGCTGGGACTGACAACCTGGTCGGCGCCGGTGTGGGAGAAAACACGTGCCGAGTTGGCCGAGTTGCTGCAAAAGGAATTTCCAAAGTTGGATGTGGCAGTCGATGTGGAAACTCACGACCGGCCGGCGGAGCAGATCGGGCAGATCGGCCTGACGGCCAAGAGCGTGATCGCCATAGGGTCGGGCAAGGGCGGGGTGGGCAAGAGTTCCATTGCGGCGATTCTGGCATACGGGCTGGCTCGCGCCGGC
>DAOWNK010000198.1 GCA_030642635.1 Pirellulales bacterium | reverse complement strand
CCTATTTAGCCCGCCGTGAATACACGGCGGGCAAACGTAGCAAGCGTTTTCCGCTAGCCCCGGGTGTATTCACCCGGGGCTAAATATGGGATTGGTCGTCATGAAGGCAGAACGCACGGAGATTATTATCAAGCCGGACCCGAAACGGGTGTTATTCCGACCGTTCGAGCCGTCGTCTGAAGAGCGCTCGCTGAAGGTCATTGCAAGGATTATGGCGCTTCGGGAGGAAGAAGTAGAAGCGGAATTTGCGAAGGTGGTTCAGGATTTCGATGACCGACATCTACGCCTATCCGAGTTCTTCCTGCACCGTTTCGAGCAAAACAAGCAATATCTGATTTCCAATCAGGCGCTGAGCGACGAGCGAAAAATGCTCATTGGGTCCTATTTTACCCAGGAGTTTTCGCTTGAGTCGGCCGCATTGTTCAATCCTTCCATGGTGTGGCATCCGGATCAGACTGGATTGAGTGCCGGAAGCAAGCGATTTATACTCAGTTTGCGGGCAACCGGCGAGGGTCATATTTCGTCTATTACGTTTCGTTCCGGCGTAATTGACTCCGACAATCGGATCAAACTGGATCCGACTTCGCGATTCACCACTGTACCGGATATCAGGCCGAGTCCTTCATACGAGAAGAAACTTTTTGAAAAGAAGTTGCTGGAACTCGGACTTATAGACCGTTTTGCCGACCGTGTTTTGGCGGCCTTGGAAGACCCATTTACTTTCAGCCAATTGGAAGAGGAGGTGCGGAGCTGCCTGCGCACGGAGCGATTGAAGGGAAAAGATCACCAAGAAACGGCCCGAGGCGTGCTTTCCTTGGCTCAGTCGAATTACGAGGTTTTGTACACCGAGAATGAAGCATTATCCGAGAGAATCATCTTTCCCTCCACTTCTGCGGAAGTGAAAGGAGTGGAAGACGCACGTTTTGTTCGGTTTACCGACGACGACGGTTCCCGCAAGTATTACGCGACATACACGGCATACGACGGCGAGGTCGTCATTCCGCAAATGGTCGAGACGAAAGATTTTCTGCGTTTCAAGATCATCACGCTGAACGGGCCGGCGGTGCAGAACAAGGGTTTGGCGCTGTTTCCGAGGAAAATCAAGGGGCTTTACGCCGTTATCTCTCGACAAGACAACGAAAACATCTTCATGATGTTCTCCGACAACATCCATTTCTGGTATACGAAGCAAATCCTGCTCAAACCCACCTTTCCTTGGGAGTTTGTGCAGCTTGGCAACTGTGGTTCTCCGATTGAAACCGACGCCGGCTGGTTGGTGTTAAGTCACGGAGTTGGCCCGATGAGACAGTACGCGATCGGTGCTTTCCTGCTCGACCGTACGGACCCCACCAAGGTCTTGGGGCGTCTGAAAGAGCCGTTGCTAAGCCCTCGTGAAAACGAACGGGAAGGTTACGTGCCGAATGTGGTCTACAGTTGCGGCGGTCAAATCCATGGCGATAAGTTGATCATCCCCTATGCCATGGCGGATTATGCAACCAGTTTTGCAACCGTAGACGTGAAGGAACTGCTGAACGCACTGCTGCAAAACGGCGATTGAACCGGAAAGGACTGAAGAACCATGAGAATAGGTTTTGTTTCCACGTATCCACCGATCGAGTGCGGCATTGCCTCCTATACCGAATCGCTCAACATTGCACTGAGGAAATTGCAGAACGAGACGTTTGTCATGAGCCAGTTCGGCGCCGAGGGCGAGGATGTCTTCGCCCTATGCCATCCCGAATCGCCGACGTTCGCGTCCGATATCTTCTCAATAAGTGTCAGGATGACGCCGGACGTGATGCATATCCAGCATGAATACGGCCTCTATGGATCGCAGAGGGGCGTCGAGATAATCGAGCTTTTGCTGCGTTATCGCTTGGCTGGAGTTCCCATCGTGACAACGCTTCACACCGTTGACACGGAGTTCAGTGAGCAAGAAAAGATTATCCTCAAGTATATCATGGAAGAGAGTTCGGCGGTGATCGTACACGAGGAATGCCAGAAAGATACGCTGCAACGGTATTTCGGCCCCAGTGAGAAAATCCACGTTATCGAGCACGGCGTGCGCGAATTGGCCCCAATTCCTGACGCCAAGGCCAAGCTGGACGTTGAAGGCAAAAAGGTCATCATGTTGTGCGGTTACTTCCGACGAAGCAAGGGATTTCACAAAATTCTCGACATTTTTCCCGAAATTTGCCAGAAGGAAGAAGATGTCCTTTTGGTAATGGCCGGGAAAAGCCGCAATATCGAATTTGCCGATTACCAACGGGATCTGTTTACCCGGTTGCATCAGTCGCCGGTCGTAGACCGGATTCTGTTTCTTCGTGGTCAGTTTCCCCAATACACATTCGACACCATTGTTTCAGCCGCCGACGTCGTAGTTTTACCTTACGAGAAGGGTGCACAAAGCGGCATTCTCTCCCAGTGCTTCGCCCTGGGACGGCCTGTTGTCGTCTCGAACTTGCCCGCCTTCAAGGTTATCATCGAGCGGAGCGGCGGCGGCTTGATCTGCGAACGAGACGAGGACTATGTCCCCAACATCTTGAAGGTGTTAAGCGACGATTCCCTGCGCCGGCAACTGCAAAGCAACATCAAGCAGTACGTGGAAGAGAAGGCGGGGTGGAGTTATATTGCCCGCCAGCATATTCGGGTGTATCAGTCGGTAATTAAGGTTCCTTACGGCAAAGCCCGGTACGTCTACTTTCCGGAACCTGGCGACCAATGAAATGAACAGACACGGGGAAAACCCCATCATCACTGCTGAAATGGTGAAGCCCTCCAACCCCAGGTATCGGGTGCGGGGGATATTCAACCCTGGGGCCGTCGCATTCGGCGATGAGATCATTCTATTGCTCAGAGTGGCGGAGGATTGCCCAACACCCAATGGCAGGGTCGCCGTTCCCAAGGTTGACATACGCGGCGGTGTTGGACAGCCCGGAGTCTTGGAATTCTCTGTTGATGATCCTGAAGTGAGTCTGAAAGACACGCGGGGAATCGTCTACCGCGGAACCGACTATCTTTCGACGATGAGTCATCTCAGACTTGCTCGGAGCAAGGACGGCGTCCACTTTGCGGTGGACGAGAAGCCGTTTCTATTCGCCTCCAATGCAAGTGAAATCTTTGGCGTAGAGGATGCTCGCATAACCAGGTTTGCAGACATCTTCTATATCAGCTACACGTGTGTTTCACCAGACGGCTGGGCGACCGCCATTGCGGTTACCAAAGACTTTCAAACCGTGGAAAGGAAGGGAATTATCCTTCCCCCGGAAAACAAGGACGTCTCTTTGTTTCCCGAAAAAATCCGTGGGTTGTATCATGCCCTGCACCGACCCAACAACATCAGTTTCGGCAAACCATCAATCTGGTATGCCCAATCCCCGGACTTGTTACACTGGGGGAACCATCGGTGTGTCTTGCAGCCGAGAGCCACCGTTTGGGAGGAACAGAAGATCGGTGGGGGCGCCCCATCGATCAGAACGCCTCAAGGGTGGCTGCAAGTGTACCACGGCAAGGGCCAGGACCAGGTCTACAGCCTCTTCCTGTTGCTGCTCGATCTGGAAAATCCCGGCAAGATTGTCAAGCAAGGAAGAAAACCTGTGCTAAAACCCGAAGAGCGGTACGAAAAAGAAGGCTTCTTTCCCAACGTGATTTTCAGCAACGGATTGGTCGTCCGGGACGATGGTCATGTTCTTATCTACTATGGTGCATGCGACTGCTGCACCTGTCTGGCCGAAACGACCGTCGATCAATTGCTGGCATCCTTCGACTGATTGGATGAATTACTTCGCCCACGCACTGCCGTTTTTGGATCGTCCGTACTTTGCGGCCGGCACCGGTGTGCCGGACTGGCTGACGGTTGTTGACCGGCGAGTCCGGCTGCGGTCGAAGCGCGTACAGCCGTTTTTAGAGGACACCGATGAACAGATTGCGTTGGTGGCCGGCGGTGTGTTGCAACATCTGACCGACGACGCCCGGTTCCACAACTCCAGGGCGTTCGCCGAGACATCGCTGGAGTTGACCGCACTGGCACGCGACGCCTTGGGAGGCGAGCGGGGCATGAGGCCGAGTTTCCTCGGGCACCTGCTCGTGGAGGTCCTGTTGGATGCCTCGCTCCTGGCCGATAATCCCGGCAAAATGGAGGAGTATTACACGGTGCTGGAGTCGGTCAACTCGAAGCTGGTCGAGCGGGCGGTCAATCGGATGGCCGCACGCCGTACAGATCGGCTGGCCGGAATGATTTTAAGATTTTGCCGCGAGCGTATCTTGTCGGATTACGCAGAAGACGGTAAACTCATGGTCAGGCTCAATCAGGTGATGCGTCGTGTGCGGTTAGCCGAGTTGCCCGAGGAGTTCGCCGCCCTGCTGCCGGACGCCAGAGGGTTGGTCGCCGGCCGCAAGGCCGAGTTGTTGGAGGGAGTCTCGACACAGCCGCTTGCGGACCGGCCGTAATTCGGCTACAATGTTTACCGAAATAGCCGCTTGCGGCTTAGCAGTGGTCCTCGAGCAAGTAATGTCCAACGAACCGCAGCAAGAAATCTCGCTCGACGAGTTGACCGAGGCGTTTGCACACGCGATGGGGATACCCTCGCCGCAGGCGGATTCGGAACAAGACGCACCGGACGAGCCGTCCGATGCGGATGAACTGCAAGATGAGCCGGATGCGGAACCGGTTGCCGAGGCCGCCGATCCATGTCCGGTTTGCCCAGGCTCGATCCTCGAGGCGATGCTGTTCGTGGGCAGCCGCACCGGCGAGCCGCTCCCTGCACACCGGGCGGCCGAGTTGATGCGTGGTGTCGAGCCGGGCGAGGTAACAACGCTCGTCGATAAGCTCAACCGCCGATACACGGCCGGCGGCTGCCCGTACCACATCGTAAGCGAAGGGGCCGGATATCAGCTTACGCTCCGCAAGGCATATCATCCGCTTCGCAACCGGTTCTACGGCCGCGTGCGCATGGCACGGCTCTCGCAAGCAGCCATCGACGTGCTGGCCATCGTCGCCTACCGGCAACCGCTTACGGCCGAACAGGTCGGCCGCCTGCGAGGCAAACCGAGCGGCCACGTGCTGACCCAACTGGTGCGCCGCGGGTTGCTTAAAATCGAACGGCAACAGACCGGACGACGTATCGCCAAATACTTCACCACCGAGCGGTTTCTGAAACTTTTTGACCTGAAAAGCCTCGATGAACTGCCGCAGAGTGAGGAACTCGATAGGTAGTTGGTAGTTAGTGGATAGTGGATAGTGGTCAGTAAAAACGCCCCGGGACTGTGGTCCCGGGGGTAATAGTGCAAGTGTATGAACAAATCGTTCGTCTTGTTAGTGCTTATCGCCACGGCCTTGATCGCCGGCTGGTGGCGCACCGCCAGGGCGCTGCAAGGGTGCGACCTGCTGAGCGACGATGCTTATTACTACACGGTCACTGCGCGGAACTTCGTCGATACCGGGCGGTTCACATTCGACGGCATCACGGAGACGAACGGTTTTCACCCGCTGTTGTTCTCCTTGCAGGCCGCCGGGTTTGCAATGTTCGGCACCGGCGCCGAGCCGATGAGCCAGTACCTGGCCGTCTTTATCACCACCGTTGCCGTCTTCGTGCTGACGATCGCGGTGTGTGCGTGGCTGGCCGTCCGGCCGGTTTCCTCGGACGATGACGCCGCGATGCAGTGCGCGTTTTTGATCACGATATGCGTGGTGCTCGTGCCGCGTTTCACGGCGCCGTATCTGATCGGCATGGAATCGACCCTGGTGCTGCCGCTGCTGGTGCTGGTGGGCGTTGCGGCATGGAAGGCGTGCTATGTACTGGCCGGGGTCTCGGCGATACTACTGGTGGCGGCCCGGCTCGATATGTTGCCATACGTGGTTTTTCCCATAGGTGCGGCGTGTGTATTGCGCGAGTCTGTCCGCGGCGGGCCGGCGATTCGCAGCGGGTTGTGGATGCTGCTGCCGGCGGTAGCAGCGACCGGGCTGTTTATGTTGTTCAACAACTGGTGCTTCGGCCATCCGATGCCGATCCACGGTGTGCTGAAAAGTTGTCTGCCGGCCGTTCACCTTCAATGGCATCAGGTGTTCGGACGTGTGAACGATAGTATCACGCTACCGGCTGCGCTGCTT
>DAOWNK010000233.1 GCA_030642635.1 Pirellulales bacterium | reverse complement strand
GTCGCGGAGTACATTCCGCTCTTCATCCGTGAGACGAACGATATACTTTTTTTCCACAGCGATTCCTCCATGTTGCCAAACAGCATGAAGGAATATACATTATAATGCAACCCTAATTCCTAAGCGTGACAAAGCACTACGATAACTTGACCAACATCGAAGTGGCCGATGCGGAACCTCGACAACTGCTCCTCATCCGGGCAACGGTAAATTACGCAGATACCATTCTGCTTTCTATTCCATTTATGGACTTTATGGGCATGGACACCCTTGTACTAACGGGGCAAGCCATTACGCGTCACGAATAGAATGAGCCGCGTAGCCGACGTACCGTCGGCTGCTAAACACTGCACCGTGCAGGTTTTGAATCTGTGGGAGGCGACTGAACTACCAACCGCCCCAGGTCGCCGACTTCAGTCGCCTCCCACAAAAAACCGGAAGAGAGGACTGTCATGCAACACAAATTCACACATTGGAAACAGCGCGCGCGACGCGGCTCGGTCGTCGTAGAGTTCGCATTTTTGGCGCCAGTGCTCGTGGTGCTCGTGCTCGGCATGGCCGAGGCCAGCCGGCTATTGGATATTCAAAATCACCTGGCCACGGCTGCCCGACAGGGGTCCAGGCTCGCTGCAATGGACCGCACCGACATGCTCGGCGATGGACAAACGACAAACCAGAAAATCACCGATGATATACAAAACTTCTTGGACGCTTGCGGGCTGCCGGGCGACCAGGCCAGTGTAATCATCTCCGGGGTAGACAGTCCCGGTGCGCCGTTCGATCTGGACGATCCGGCAAATGATCTTGAACTGTTTCAGGTGCTCGTCGAGATGCCGTACTCCGCCGTAAATCCGCTCGGCTCGCCCGACGCTACACTTACTGCCAAGGTCGTATTCCGAAACGCACGTGCGGCAATCGTCCAGTAACACCACCAACATAGGAGAAAAAGCGATGCACAAACAATTACACAAACCGGCCGGGGCACGCCGAACCAAACGCTTTCGTAGGGGAGTTGTCACCGCCATAGTTGTCTTGTGCATGCCTGTGCTGCTGGCGTTCGTCGCTTTTGCAGTGGACACCGGACTGATAAGCCTGACGCGAACCAACCTGCAAAATGCGGTGGACGCAGCAGCACTGGCCGCCTCGCAAGAGATCACCGGCGCTATCTACGATGCCGGCCAGGAGGGCGAAGGCGGCGACCCGGACATCGACGCCAATTCCATTGCCGTGGCGAACGCAAGGCAAATGGCCTACGACGTGGCGCTGGCGAACGGCGTGCTGATCGACTCGGACGTCGGCGTAACATTCGGCAAACGGGTGTTCAACGAAGCGACCGGAGATTGGCCGATTCAGTGGGGAGCGGAGCCTTACAATGTGGTCAAGGTAACCGCAGGACGCAATCAGCCGACCGAGACGGCCGCCTCGGTCACAGTTCACCGCGGAGACAAAATCATAACAATTACCAATGCCAAACTTGCGCTGCTGTTCGGCTGGGTGGTCGGCCGGCCGACCGCCGATTTGACGACCTCGGCCACTGCCTTCGTCGAGGCCCGAGATATCGTCATCGTGCTGGACTTCTCCGGTTCGATGAACGACGACAGCGAATATAAGTCAATCAACAAACGCGGCCGAGAGGTAGTCGAAGGCAATATGGCCGAGATTTTCGAGGCCCTGGGGCCGCCGGACGTGGGTTGCCTGCCGTTTGATCCGACGTACCTGACGGTCGTCGGACAGCCGCCGGACGCTCCCGACAAACCGCAGATCGAAGTCACGTTCAAGGCGGATTCGATCTACGTCGAATCGACCAAGGACCTCTCGAACGTTGTGCTGGGATTCGACGACGGCAGCACGCAGAAATTCGACGAACTGTCCGGCTATACGGGCGAGTTCCAAGGTACCGGCAACATCGTCAAGTGCTGGATCAAATCCGGCGATAATGACAGCGGTGAAGGCACCG
This sequence comes from Pirellulales bacterium, assembly GCA_030642635.1. Lineage (GTDB taxonomy): Bacteria > Planctomycetota > Planctomycetia > Pirellulales > Thermoguttaceae > DAOWNK01. Next base: position 3,063 of record DAOWNK010000233.1, on the reverse strand, counting down.
GCTACGGCGAGCGGTTCGAGGACACCAACGACGCAGTGAAGGCGGCGTTCTGCCTCGATTCTATATCGTATCCCTATCCGTCCGGGAGTTGGAACAGCCTTATCAATTACTGCCGCACAAGCTACTATGTGAGGAAGTACGGCTATAAGAAGATGTACGGCTCCATGACCATGGTGAACTATCTGTTGGAGCAGAAGTACAAGCACTCCCGCACACCGGACCTGTGGAAAACGCCGCACTATCCGTTCCACGCCGTTAAGGAAGGCGCTACGCTGTTCCTCGGCTTCCTGACGAATCTCGATTTTGGCGACGAGGTAGGGCTGGTCAGCTACGCCACAACCGCACAGCGCGAAACCACGCTCGACGAAGACGATGCAACGGTCGATATCACCAGCAATCCCATCACAGACGACTATGAAGCCGTCGATACAATCCAACGCCATAAACAGGCCGGCCATTATAGCAATATGACCAACATGGGCGACGGCATCAAAAAGGCCAAGGAACTGCTCATCGAACATGTTCGCTACGGCGCACGGCCGACCATGTTGCTGATGACCGACGGCAATACCAACCAGATGCCCAGCGGTTGGGCCCAGCCGGATGGTTGGAACTGGGATGAGTTGACCGACTACGACGGCGACGGAGCGGCCGATTATACGACCTCCGACACGAAAAAGCAGTATTCCTTCTGGGAGGCCAAACAGGCAATCAACATGGGAATCACCATCCACACGATGAGCGTGGGAGCCGGTGCAGACGGCTCGCTGATGAAAGCCATCGCATTTGCAGGCGGTGGAATTTGGATCGAGGTGCCCGGTGATGTCACCATCGCAGAAATGCAAGAGGAAATTCTCGAGGCGTTCACCGAAATCGCCGCAAAGGTGCCGCCGGCCAAACTCGTCTACGAGGACCAGTAATAACACATCCAACGCCCCGGGACTGCGGTCCCGGGGGAGGCATTCACATGCCGCTTGCGGCTTCGCAGCACGATTCATGCGAAGACGCAAGCGGCTTTTTTACTATTGCAGCAGAACCCTCCTGCGGCGACAATACACTCGCAAAATCTCACGGAAGACGCCATGCGAGAATCTCCGCCGACTCAACTTACCGCACTGCTGGAGCGACTCGGAGTTGCCACGGCCGGACAGATCGGCCGTATGTCGGGCAGGGTGCGACGGCTTGCACGCGACCTGCCGAGGTTCGAGTCGGTATGGATCAATGCACTGGTCCAGGCAAGGCTGCTCAGCAGGTTCCAGGCCGCCGAGATCAACGCCGGACGTGGGCATTCGCTTAAGGTCGGGCCGTACGTGTTGACCGGGCCGTTGCCGTGGCCGGACTATGCAGCTTCGTATCGGGCAAAACATATCGAGTCCGGCGAAGCGGTCCGGCTTGCCATTGTAGAAAACACCGCCGATCGGGCAGACGAAATCCTTAGAAAGCTGAAAACTCTGGCTGCCGGCTCTAAGGATATCAACTGCGAGCAGCTTGCACCGATCACCCGGGTCGGCGCCGACGGCAATCGCATCTATGCCGCCTCGCCGTGGGTCGAAGGACGCACAGCCGCCGAGTGGATCGTCCACCACGGCCGACTGCCGGCGGACGTGGTGCTGGAGATCGCCCGAGCGATGCTCGTCGCCCTGGTCGCCTTGGAGCAGTCCGGGTGGCGCCATGGCGACATGGGCACCTCGGCGATGGTGCTTACCGATTCCGGTGGTGTCGTGCTTCAGCAGCCGGGCCTGCGTGCGATCCTCCGGCCCGAGGAGGGCTACGCACACGCCGACCTGCGGGGCGAGGCGTACGACTACCTCGCCCCGGAACGGATTACCGACGGTACGCCGCCCGACACGGCAGCCGACGTGTACGCATGTGGTTGCCTATGGTGGCATTTGTTATGTGGTCGGCCGCCGCTCCAAGGTGGCGACAGCCTGGCAAAGCTCCGTGCGGCACGCCGCCGAGGTGTTCGACGTGCGAGGCATGGCGCCCGATGTTCCGCCGGTGCTCTCTGAGGCAATCTCCGCGTGCCTGCGGCGAGAGCCGAACCGACGCCCCGAGTCGATGGTCCAATTGGCCGAAATGTTGGGCACGCCCGGCCAAAATGGAAAATCGGCTATAGCACGATGTCTTGCCCGGACCGAACGGTCGGCGATACGCTGGAATTCATCGGCTGGTGTGAAGCGTTTACCCCGACCGGCCCGCTCCAGAGACCGTATGTCGCGTTGGTTTGCCGCCACGTCTCTTTGCCTGGCGGTCGTCGCGGCGACCGTCCTATGGTCGGTCGATCACAACTGGGAAGGAAAGTCGGGTGTCATGCCCACACTTGCGTGGGCATGTTCACCGACAAGAGAAAAAGCGAGACATGCCAACGCAAGCGTGGGCATGGCACACACGGCACACACGGCACGAGATGCACGGCCCAGCACCGCTGCTTCCGACGACAACCAGATAGTGCCGGCACACTACATAGTAGAACAGCCACCCGACAGGGTTGCTAAAGACCTGGTGCTCGCCGCCGGCGGACCGCTGCGAATTGAATCGCTCGAACTATTGCCCGGCCAGTGCGTTCGTGGTCTGCCCGGCCGGCGGCCGACTGTCATGGTGCCGCCGGCGGGATTGGTCGTCGAGGTGGAGGGCGTCCGGTTTGAAGACATCGACTTTCACTACGATCATCTCGCCCGGCCGCAGGCCGCCGTCGTGCAGCTTCGTTCGTCCCGGGCTGAGTTTCGCGGCTGCCGATTCATATCTGCCGGATCAACCGCAGCGGGTTCCATATTGCCTGCGGCCGTGCAATGGACAACCTCAGATGAGGAAATCTCGGACGTTTCGTTGCCTAGCGGTCGGGTGCGGCTGAGCAACTGCGTGTTGCAAGGTGTCGGCACAGGCGTGTACTGCCGAGCCGCCGGTGCACTGGCCGTCGAACTGACCAACACGCTGCATCTCGGCGTCGGACCGCTGGTGCGGTTGAACCGATGCCCTGAACCGGCTGAGCCTGTGCGTATCACCCTGGTGCCGGTAAAGCTGCGCGGCACAGGCCGGTGTCTGGAATGTGCCCGCCGGCAAGTG
>DAOWNK010000029.1 GCA_030642635.1 Pirellulales bacterium | reverse complement strand
GTTCATTGCAGAACTCATCGTGGTCGACTTTGGGAAGATATCTTTGGTCGCGATTGCCGCAGACACCTTGGTACGGTGGGTCCATGTAGACAATATCATCGCGCGTACATTTATTCAAAACTTTCCTGTAATCCCAAGAAGAAAGACGTGTGTGATTGCTTAGAAGTGTAGACGCCAGAAAGATACGCCTTCGCATTTCGCGTGGCCTGGCTCCCTTGCGTCTGTTGTCCGGCGTGTTGTTGAACTTGCCGTTGGTGTTGTAGCGAATAGCAGCTTTGACGCATCTAGCAAGTAAATACAAGAAATCCGCTGGGGCATGGGTTTCATTGAATCGGTCACGTACTTCGTCGAAGTATTCCCGTTCTCGTCCAAGTTGATCGTTCCATAGATCAGCGTATCTTTCGGCAAGAACGTCCGGCCTCTGGATGATTTCACGCCAAAGATCAATTAACGGCGCATGAGCGTCATTGATCCAGAAGCGTTGAGCCAACCGACGGGCGGCAACTGCAATTGAAATCGCGGCAGAGCCGGCAAATGGCTCAACAAGACGCGAAACGTCGTCGGGGAAGTATTGAAGTATCGTCGATGCGATCTGCCGCTTGCTACCCTGATACGGAATCGGCTGCGGTACGTCACATGGACCGTTCATCCGTGATTCTCTTTGTGGAATGATTTGTGGATACCAGTGGGTACGTTTTTGCAAACTAACTGTGTTTGGCTGGAAACTTTCTCGATAACATGCCAAAATGCCGCGAGCCAACTTGCAACGATTCTACCGCAAATTGGTCAGGTGTCAACCCTGCCCCTGCCGCACACAACCAGAGTTATTCTTCGTGTGCTTTGTACTTCGTGGTTGATTCCAATTACTTCTAAAGCCGCCATTACTTGGCCGTAAGACGATTCGACAAAAACGTCTCGAACACCAACGCGATCAACACGCCGGACAGGAACAGCCACCAAAGGCTTTTGCCCTCGCGCAGCCATGCGAACGTGCTTGACAGATCGTCCGGGTTTTCGGCAAACACCAGCGGCGTGCCGGCAAATCGTTCCTCCAGTTCCTGCCGCTCGATCTTCGTCGGCTCGGCCTCCTCACCGTCGAGGTTCACCGAGTATGCAACCTGTTTGGCCCGGGCGCCGAGCAACCGCAGCAGGTAAATGCCTACGCGGTGCGTATCGGCGTAGCGGAAGGCCCGATGCTTGCCTGCTTCTTCTGCTTTCAGGCTTAGGCGGATCGTCTCGCCGGTGGGTGGGAGTATTTCGACGTTGGTGCTGACTGACTTTTCGTCCAGCGGCAAGACCAGCGGCGAGCCGGCGATGACCGACCGCCCGGCCTGTTCGGCGCCGGCCAGATCGAACACCATGCGGACCAGAAGCGGCAGGAAGATCGGCCGCAGCGGAAGGTTCGACCAGCCGATGTGCCCGCCGGTGGTCAGCATAAGCACACGGCCTTGTCCCACGGGCCGCTCCAGCAGCAGCGCATCGCCGTCGTCCAGCCGGGCCAATACATGTGCTCCACCCAGTGGCACAGCAGCTAGTGGTACAGCAGCTAGTGGCACAGCAGCTAGTGGCACAGCAGCTAGTGGCACAGCCGTCCCGGCTGTGTCAGCTACATCCACCTTAACATACTTATAAACCAACACCGACCGATACAGCGAGGCCGGCTCGACCAACTGTTTCAACGCCGGGTGGCTTTTGTCCAGGAACGCCACGCTCCAACTGTCGCGGTCGCCGTCAATGCCTGGCGTGCGAACCTCCAATAGCGGAGCCGGCAGCAGCACGTCGCCGGCCTGCTTGTTCATCCGGTTGTAAGCCGCCACATCTACGTTATTGCCGCAAACCCAGACGATGCTGCCGCCGCCGGAGACGTAATTGCTCAGCCGCCCGGCAACCTCGGCGTCCGGGGCCGGCAGGTTCACGCAGAAGATCACCTTATAATTCTCAAGCGGCTCGCCCAGAAGATCGCCAGCGGTGAGCATGGTGGTGCGAATGGCCCAATCGCCGGATTTGCCCGGCGATAGAGCCTGCTCCAGGTAAAACGTATCTTCCAGGTACGGTATTTCGTGCCGCTTCGGCTTGACGATTGCAACCGGTATGCCTTGATCGACCGTCATGGCGAAGAACCGGCGGTCGTCCAGCTTCGAGCCGTCTTCGCCCACCAACCGGACCTCGCAGCGGTGCAGGCCGCCTTTACGAAACGCGAACTGGAAGTTGTGTTTCAGGCGTTCTCCGGCCGGAACGTTCAGCACCGGGCTGCCGGCCGTCTTTATGCTGTCGATCAGCAACTCGACGTGCCGCTGCTGATCTACCGCCGAGGTATTCAACAACTCAACGCCTGCGGTAATCGGCAGCCCGGCCACCGGCACCGGCGCTTCGAGCGAGATACCGGTTACGGCCACGTTCGGTTTTGGCGTGCGGTTGCAATCGACGAAAATAATGGGGATATCGAGCCAAGGTATTTTTTTCGCCGCCGTGCCGGCGGCGGCTAAACTATCCCAGGAAAGCACCTGCTGGTCGGTCAGCACGTAAATTTGCTTATTGGCGGCCTCGGCATCTGAGAGAAGTTCTCTGGCCTGCTGCACGTTGACGCCCAGGTCTGCCCGTTCGTAGCTCACGCGGCACTGGTCGAGCATTTGGATGACTTTTTCGTGTGTACGGTCTAGCCGGCCCTGTTCGGGGAACTTCGGCCCGCCGGTCAGAATCAGTGCGACCTGGTCGCCGTCTTTCAACTCATCGACGATTTGTAATGCCGCCCGGCGCGCCGTCTCGAATCGAACGCGGTCCTGATCGATAAGTCCCATGCTGGCGGAGTTGTCTAATACAATAACTACAGCCAGGTTACCGCCGCCGCCCCACAGCGAGGCCAGGTTGGTTATCGCAGGCCGGGCCAACCCCAGCGCAATCAGCAGCAGCACGAGCACCCGCAACAGCATCAGCAGCCAATCGTGAACCATCTTCCGCCGCCGCGTCTTCTGCACGCTGATCCGCAGGAACCGCAGCGTGCTGAACGGCAGCTCCTTCGACTTCCGACGGTTGATCATGTGCAGCACGACCGGGATAATTCCGGCCAACGCGGCGATCAGAAATAAAGGTGCGGCGAATGTCATGGCATATTACGTTTGGCAATGTACCTTGAAAGCATAAAATCGTACGGCACCGAGGTGTCGGTCATTACGTAGTCGATCTGGGCCTCGGCACACGCGCGGCGATACGTTTCGATAAACTTCCTCAGGTGCTCGATGTACGTGTCGCGCACGTAGGCCGGGTCGACCTGAATACGCTCGTTCGTCTCCATGTCGCGAAACGCGATCACCTCGCGGAACGGGAACTCGATCTCCGCCTTGTCGAACACGTGGAACAAAATTACCTCGTGGTGCCGGTGCCGAAAGTGGTGCAACGCCCGGATCACAGCCTCCGGCTCGTCGTACAGGTCGCTTATCAGCACGATCAGGCAGCGACGCTTGAAACGGTTCGCCAGCTTGTGCAATGTCTCGGCCACGTCCGTTTGCTTGCCCGGGGTAATCTCCTCCAGGCGGTGCATCATCTCGTTGAAGTGTCGCGGCGAGCTGCGTGCGGGCATGTCGAGTTGTATCTGCGTGTCGAACGTCGTCAGCCCCACCGAGTCCTGCTGCCGAGTCATCAGGTACGACAACACGGCGGTCAGATACGCACAGTAATCGAACTTCGTCAGGTTGCCGTCGTGGTTGTAGCCCATCGAACCGCTGGTGTCCAAAAGTATCCGGACACGCATGTTCGTTTCTTCCTCGTACTGCTTGATGTACAGCCGGTCGGTGCGTGCCAACATGCGATAGTCGAGGTGTTTCGGATCGTCGCCGGCGGTATACTTGCGGTGTTCGGCGAACTCGACACTGAACCCCTTGTACGGGCTGGAGTGCAGTCCGGATATAAACCCCTCAACCACACCCCGGGCGACCACCGAGAGGTTTTTCACCCGGGCCAGGGCTTGGGGTTCAAGGTAACGATATCCGGTCTGCTTGGTCATAGTATGATAGTGTAGGGGCTAGGGGCTGGGGGCTTGGGTTAGATTTCAGATTTTCAATTTTCAATTTTCAATTTTCAATTTTCAATTTCTCCCTAGCCCCCAACCCCCAATCCCTTATTACATCCCTACCTCAACTGAAATCTTCTCCTCAAAATCCACTCCGTCGTCAACACACCCACGAATAGCACCCAAAACAGCGGCGGCCAGTACAGTCGCCGCTCGATATAAATCCGCTTCTTTTGCAAGGAACGGTCAAACTGCTCGATCAGGTAATCGGCAGTAGTAATATGTACGTATCGGCCGCCGGCGGCGGCGGCGATCCGGCCGAGCAGCTCCTCGTCAAGGTCGAGCCGCTCGAACTCCAGGTTGGGCCGGCCGACCTCCACTACGAGCTTGTCGGTCGAAAGAGTCTTTTCTCCAAGCCGAGTCTCGATGGTAATCTCGAATGTGCCGGACGTTTTCGGCTCGAACGTGCCGCCGTAGTGTCCGGCCGGCCCCGGCGCCACGGATAGCGTGATCTTGTCCAGCCGCCCTGCCGGACCGCGGATATTCGCCACAACGGGGGCATTGCGGGCGCCTTCGCCCTCCTGGTCGCGGACCACCGCCGAGATGACTATCTGCTCGGCCGGCTCGTAGTATCCCTTGTCCGTACCGCCGGAGATGCTCTCGCCGATCTGGACGGCCACCTCGCGGCCGGCCAGCCAGCGGACCATCTGGCCCCAGAACTGCAAGAACGGCGACTGCCGGTCGGTCGCCCTGGGGCCTTGCTGCCACTTGCGAGTCGTATCGCCGCAGAAGACCGCCACCCGACCGCGTCCGACCGGCTGGACGGCCAACACAGGCATGGTGCCGGAGGCCGCCGAAAACGTTGCCAGCACTGTGGCCCCGGGCCGTGCGCCTTCTACGGTGGTGCAACCGTCCAGCAGCGGCAGACCGTCGATTTTCGCCGGTCCTTGAGCGGTTGGAAAAAAGCCGCTGATGTTGGCGAATATCGGATGCCGCACACCGTCGGGCGTAAGTACCGGCAAAAACGACTCGGTAATCTGGCCGATCTCCCGGCCGCCGAGCCGAACCGGCAGGATGTTTCCTATCGGCGTGCCGGCCCAACCGCCCGGCCCCAGGCTGTGATATCCGCCAAGCATTACAATGCCGGCGCCTTCGTTAATGCGATCGACAAACAGTTCCTGTTGCTGCTGACGGATGTACGATGCATCGAGGTCGCCGAAGATGAACACGTCGAACCGGTCGATGGTTTCCTTGTCGGACGGGATACCTTTTAGTTCCAGGTCCGGGATATTCGTCCGCTTGATAAAGAAATTCGGCCTGGTTTGCACCAGGGCGTAAAACTCCAGGTCGGGGTCCTTGGCCAGGAACCGCTGCACCAGCGCGCCGTATTCCGCCCGAACGGTCCCTTCGACGTACAGCACGCGGATGCCCGGCTCGACCACCAGCGCGACGGCCGACCGGTTGTTGTTTTCCTCGATTTTCTCTTCCGCCGCCGCCGGCACGCGAGTTGTGTAGGTGTGCCGGCCCTTGGTCGTCGGGCGGAACTCGAATGTAACCGGCTGCGCGCCCTCGATGCCGTCCAGCGTCAGTTCGGCCTGTTCGATCTGCCGTTCGTCCTCCTCCAGGATCACCTGGATCACACGTCCCTCCAGGCCGATTCCCTCGACCGACGCGGTAATCTTCGCAAGGTTGTTCAGCATGAGCCGATCCTGGCAATCGATCGCTGTAACTTGTATGTCGCGGTACGAGACGTCGCTTCGCAGGCTGGCGCCAACGCCGACGGTGTGTACGACCATACCCAGCTTGCCGGCCGTTTTGACCGGGTCGCCGGCCGAATTGTGCACGCCGTCGGAGAACATCACCACCCCCTCGACTTCGCCCGGCGTGCATTTCTTCGCCGGCGCATCCACCACAGTAACCAGAGAGGTTGCCTTGCCCTCCGGCGTCAACTCGGCAAGCTGTTCGATATCGTCGATCGGCCTGGCGCGCTGCGCGAATTCGATAAGCTGCAAATCGAAATCGTCCTGGAGCTTTTCCCACCACTGTGCGATCCGATCTCTGGCCCGGTCGAATCGCGTCCGGCCGGTGGCGTCGTCGGCAATGTTCATCGAGGACGAGCTGTCCAGCAGCAACACCAACGGTTTACGTTCCTCCAGGTTGCGATAATAGCTGAACACCGGCCGGAACAGCAGCAGAACGACTATCAGAATCGCCGCCGACCGCAGCGCGAACAACGTCCACCGCCGCCACGGCTGCAACCGCTTAAACGCACGGTAGTAGAACGCAGCGGTAAATAGTATCGCCGCGGCGGCGACCGCCGCCATGGTCGTGAAGCCGTAGCCTTGTTCCAGTGAGATGTTGAACACTGGTGTGATAGTTGTCCTTGTTAAGAATAAACGCACTGTACATATTATTAACTACTGGCTTACTACCGTGTGACACTGCCAAAGCAGAGCACCTGGCCGTTGCGAAGTGCGACAACGATTCGGCCTTGGGCGTCGACGGCCACGGCCCAGCGTACCGGCTCGGCCGGCAACGGCTGCTGCCATAGATACTTCTTGCTCCCGGGGTCCTGTGCGACCAACTTCCAACCGTCGTGGGTTTTCCGACATAGCAGGTTTGCGTTGACGGCTGCGACAATTGGAACCCGCCACTCGCGCGCGGCAATCATGTTTTTCGCTCCCTTCTTTTGCACCGGACTATTCGGGACGGAGTAGAATGGCTGGCCGGTAGGCACGACGCGACGTTGTGGATTTCCACGCCTGTCTTTGCCGACCGATAGGTGCAGCTCGCGGCCTCGAAGTGCTCTTTGGCCCGGGTTAAGACGTTTTCCGTCGGCGATATCGAACACCGCCGGCGAGGCCGCGCTGCCGCCGGCAAGGTAGAGCTTCCCGCCGTCCAGCAGCAGGTCGCCTTGAACGCTTACCCCGCCCGAGTCGTCGGTGCTGTTGTTTTGCCACTTGATTTTGCCGGTCGCCGCGTCCAGTGCGTAGACGTGCGTGCCGTCGAAGTTGTTCAACCCGGCCGCGAAGTAGGCCACGCCGCCGTCGGCCAACACGCCGGTCGCCACCGGCCAGGTGGAGAGCAGCCGATCATAGACGTTGATTTTCCTCTCGATCGGCGCCGCGCGGAAACGCCATAGCAATCGTCCGGTTGCAGCCTCGAAGGCGTAGGTGTAACCGTCGCCGGAGCCGACCAGCGCCCGGCCGTCGGCCACGGTGGGTGGATATCGGACCGCCCCGCCCGTGTATGCTGTCCATCGCACCTTGCCGTCGGCCGCATCCAAAGCACGCACGATGCCGTCGGAGCCGCCGAGGAATACCACGCCACCGGCGGCCACCGGCGAGGTCGCCTCGAAGGCGGTCTTTGGCGTGAACGTCCAAAGCAATTTTACTTGATCCGGGATTGCAACCTGCGTCGAGGCGGTTCGGGTATTGTCGGTACGATAGGTCGGCCAGTCGGTCGGCGATTGCTCAAATGTGGCAACTTGTGTTGCGCCGCCTAATGTCTCCAACCGCTGAGCCTCGACGGCGGCCTGGTCGAATTTGAACTCGCCCGCTGGGCCGCAGCAAATCATGCCGAACATCTGCAAATTGCAATCGCACACCCAGGGCGTCCAGTACAGATGTCCGTCGGAGATCAGCGTACCGATAAAACACGACGGGCGCATTGGGGATATCCACTGCGTCTTGCCAGTGATCGGGTCGAGCCGTTCGGTGCCGTCGCCGTGCGAGCGGAACAAAATGCTATCGGCACTTCCGGTTACTCGCACGCAGGCACGCCGGGCGATGTCGTAGCTGGCCAGTACCTCTCCGGTCAATGGGTCGAGCTTGTGTGTGTCTCCTTTCAGGCTCTGCGCGCCGACGATATACACGGCGTCGTCGCGGATCAGAACGTGTGGGTTTCTCTCGGCGTGATACGTCCACAAGTGCCGGCCGTCTTCGGTCGAGACGGCCGTAACATCAAAGACCTGCGGACCGGTAAAATACAGTGCCTCGTCCGAGCATCTCAGGTAAACGGTGGTCCGCCAGCCGGTTGACCAGGCCTCGTACGGACAGTACGGGCCTATCGCCTTGAACAGTTTCGAGTTCTTCTCCGCTGTCCTACGCCAGATTTCCTTACCGGTCTTTGCATCCAGACACACCAGAGACTTGCTGAAATGGCAGAAGTACATCCGGCCGTTTTTCATGCACAGCGACCGGCTGTCGATCGGCTCCTGCTGCTCCTTGTGGCTCCAGAGGACATTCTTGGTCTTCGGATCAATCGCCAGCAAGGTCTTTGAGAAGCCCCATACATGGTCCTTCGGATTGAAGGTAGTTCGTCTCCACGATTTGACATTCCATGACGGCGGGTCTTTGGCGTTGTAGCCGTCGGATATTGCGCCCCACGGCCAAGCGCCCGACGTCCTACGCCAACGCTTCACGGCGTCCGGAGACTCCTGTTCGCCCACCAGCGCGTAGAGCACGCCGTTTTCCAACGCCATCCACTTCCAAAACGTCCCGCCAGCCAACTCCGCCGGCACGGTGATCTCGTCGGTAAGCTCCCCCGTGGCCGGGTCGAGCAGCTTACACGATTTCTCGTCGGCCAAGTAAAGGGTTGTGGGCGTGGCGATCATCGTGCTGCGATCGACCACGATGCCCGAGGTCAGCTTTCGTTTCCACAGCATCGTGCCGTTGAAACCGTTGACGGCCACCAGCGTGTCGAGCCAGGGTTCCTCGCGCTGATGCCATGCGACGTTGCCGAACGCCATGAACACCCGGCCGGCCGAGGCCACGACGTTTTGCGGCGCCGGTGCGTAACGCGGCTCGACGATGAACTGCGTCAGATACGGCGCCAGGGCCAGCCGATCTGTCGATTGCGGGTTGTTGTCCGGCGTGTGATAGTGATGGCTCCAGTCGTCAGTCCCGTCTGGAAGTGGTTTGGTCAAAACCTCCTGTCCCAATAACGCCTTTCCGCCGGGCCGGAGCACACGCAATACCTCGGCTTTTTGGATGTTCGCCGGATCACCCGTCGCTACTAGCGCATCGGCGAGATTATCCGCCAGGTGGATTTTTGTCGATTTACCCTTGTCCACAAAAATCCGTGTGCCGTACATGCCGGCAGCGTCCGCCGCCCGACGTGCGGACTGCAAATCGTCCGCTTTTCGGACTTGCACATAGACGATCAGTTCACTGTTTTTTGCTAATCCCAAGGCCGTCTTGCATTGTGGGTCGTCCAGCACCACACAGATTCCTCGCTTGACGCCGAGCTTATCGAGCACTTCTTGGCCATAGTTTTTTTCGTCCGCAACGACGCTTTGGACCACGGCGGCAAAAAGCACAAACAGCAACGTGCAGATTGACAGATTCGTTCGTTTCATTTTTGTTCTCCTGTTGTTGTAACACTTCAGCTATTTGAAGTAATAATGGCCCCTAAATGGAATTGTTCACAAAACCAATCCCTAATCCCTAATCCCTAATCCCTAATCCCTAATCCCTAATCCCCTAGCCCTTGGTCCCTACTCCTATCCTCCGCCGCCTTCCTGCGGCCTTCGACGAGCGCTTCATCTCCTAGTTTGATCAGCTTGACGTAATGGAGCGAATCCAGCTTCTCGCCGATCTTTCCTTTGTCTCGCTTGTGCAAGAGGTGCCGCTCGGTTTTCGGCCGCGTGCGATACACACCCGGCCCGGTCGGCGTGTAGGAGTACGGCTGAACGTAAACGACCTCCGAGAGCTTGCCGGTGATCGTCCGATCGTCGTGCAGCGTGATCGTGTGCATGTACTCACGAGCCGGGTACGTCCGGCCGGTATACATCTTCTCGCTTCTGGTTGTTTCCTTGAATTTCCATTCCCGCTCCATCCACTGGCGCTCCACGTTGCACTCGATCTGCTTGACAACTCGCAACGGTATTTCGCGTTGCCGCTTGAGTTTTTCGTCGAATATTTTTATGCGTTTATCCCGGGTAAGATAAATCTTGCCCGGGTGGACCGAGCCGTCGGACAGTTCGACGTAACCCGGCCTGGCGTCTTCGCGGACCGACGGCGCCCGGCCGAACGGGCTGATTACCGGCGGCTCGTCGGCCGACGCCTTAGCGCCGATCGCCATTAACAATAGTAATATGTAAGTTGAACGAATCATGGAACCGTTGAAGTTGAATTAGTGGTGATGTTAAGGAAAATCCAGTGGCACCGGCGTCTCGCCGGTGTGACGGAACTCAGGGCGCCGTCTACACCTGTGTTCCACCGGCGAGACGCCGGTGCCACTGTGGTTGTCGACGATTCTGCCCTTAATTAAACGGTATTGTGGCAAGCACGGCGGCTAAATGGCTAATAGTCCTCTTTTCCAGCCCAGCATATATGATAAACTACGCTTTTCGTAAAACCAAGGGACATGGCGCCATGAATACGCACAGTTCTCGCCTGGTGGTTTCGACGTTGTTGTCGGTTGTTCTGTTGTCGATGGTTTTGTCCGCCTGGTCGCAACCGATCGAGAATGATATTGCGAGCATCTCGGCACGATTTACGGCCTCAGAGCTGTTCATAACCGCCGCGATCGAGCCAGGCTGGCACATCTACTCGATCACCCAACCGCCCGGCGGACCGGTGGCGACAAAGATCAAGCTGGCCCCCTCCGATGTATTCCGCGTGGTGGGCGATTTCCAGGCCGGTACACCGCCGGATAAGAAGCGGGAAGAGGTCTTCGGCGACCTGATCGTCGAGAGCCATTACGAGAGTGTCACCTGGTACGCCCCGATCGAGTTGTCGCCCGGCGTCAATCCGGCCGATTTGCAGATCGAAGGTGTGCTCACCGTCCAGCCGTGCGACGCCAACACGTGCCTGCCGCCGCGCGAGTTGCCGTTTATTGCGAGTCTGGATGAGAGTGTCCGGGAACTTGGTGTGCCACTGCTTCGTCAGAAGCAGTGCTCCCCGGAAACACAAGCACAAGGCTTCGACCCGAACGCACTGGTCGTTGCCGAGAACGAGCAACTTGAAAAAACCTCCCTGGCCCTGGCGATCGCCATGGGCCTGCTCGGCGGATTGATACTGAACCTGATGCCGTGCGTGCTGCCGGTGATCGGGTTGAAGGTGCTCTCGTTCATCGAGCAAGCCGGGCACAGCCGCAGCCAGGCGTTGTTGCTGAACGTGTGGTATTCGCTCGGGCTGCTTTCGGTGTTCCTGCTGCTGGCCACATTGGCCGTCTTTGCCGGGTTCGGCTGGGGGCAACTGTTCAGCTACCAGGGTTTCAACATCACCCTGGCCGCCGTGGTATTCGTGATGGGCTTGAGTTTCCTCGGCGTTTGGGAAATCCCCATTCCCGGCTTCGCCGGTCGCGGCAAGGCGATCGAAGTGGCGGAAAAGGAAGGCGCCGCCGGCGCGTTTGCAAAGGGCGTGCTTACCACGATCCTCGCCACCCCTTGCAGCGCGCCGTTACTGGCCCCCGCGCTAGCCTGGGCGGTTGCCCAGCCGCCGCCCAGAACTTACGCCGTGTTCACCTCGGTCGGCGTCGGCATGGCGTTGCCGTACCTGTTGATCGGTGCGTTCCCGAAACTGATCGGCTTTCTGCCGAAGCCCGGGGCGTGGATGGATACGTTCAAGCAGATAATGGGCTTCGTGCTGTTGGGCACCGTCGTGTTTTTGTTGACGTTTATCCAATGGTCTTACGTAGTACCGACCGTCGGGCTGTTGTTCGGCCTGTGGGGTGCGTGCTGGTGGATCGGCCGTGTGCCGCCGACCGCCGACACGGCATCAAAAACCAGGGCATGGCTCGAAGCGGCCGCGTTTACCGTAGTCGTCTGGATTATCACCTTTCCCGGCATCGACGAGATTGTGCCTGGAATGCCGTTCGGCGGCCTGCGCGACGTTATGGAACACCGGCTGGAACGAACGATCCAACAGGGGGTCGCCACCCAGGGGGTCGCCACCCAAGCGGTCGAACACGACTACAAACTGCCCTGGCGGCCGTTTACCCGTGCGGCATTGGAAGAATCAATCGCCGCCGGCAAGACCGTGCTGGTCGATTTTACGGCCAATTGGTGCCTGACGTGCAAAACACTCGAGAACACAGTGCTCAACACGTCGAAAATCCGAGCGGCGGTCGATTCGCATGGTATCGTCACCTTGCACGCCGACTGGACGCATGGCTCCCCGGAAGTTACTGAGATACTGGAGCTTTTAGGCAGCAAGCAAGTGCCCACCCTGGCGATCTTCCCGGCCGACGATCCGAACCGGCCCATCGTGCTCCGAGGCGGTTACACACAGGCGACGCTCCTGGAATCGCTGCGAAAGGCCGGTGCATCGAAGTAGGGTGCGTGAAACGCACCACAAGATGCATGAAACCTATCACGAACGACTTGTCGTCTTACACCGAATCTTTGCCCGGAATTCGCTGATTTCCGGGGATTCATTTGCCGTGGTCGTGATAAAGTCTGAATAGGACGAGAATTCGCCCTTTCGATTCTCGTATTCCTGCTGCAAGCGTTTTTGTGCTTTGCGTTTCATTTCCACACAATCAAATTTCTTCTTCATTTTCTTTTTCCATACCAAAACAACACTATGCACCGCAATCCGCCGTGCCGGCGGATGCTAAACGACTCCCCACACTACGCCACGCGGCCCTTCTTGCACTCGGCCGATCTGCCAATTCGCCAACCCGCTACGCTTCAACTGATGTCGGATGCTCTCGGCGTAAAACGGCGCGACGACCAGCACCATGCCCAGCCCCATGTTGAACACACGGTCCATCTCCGCTTGCTCCACCTCGCCGAGCCGCTGCAACCACTCGAAGACCGGCGGGACGGGCCAACTGCCGCGCTGGATGACCACTTGAACGCCGTCGGGTAGAATTCTCGTAAGGTTCTCGTGCAGCCCGCCGCCGGTGACGTGTGCGATGCCGTGCACCACCTGCTTCACCTTGTAGTAGCTGAGCACCTTGCGAATCGGCCGGACGTAAATTCGTGTCGGCTCCAGCAACGCACTGCCGACCGTTTGCCCAAGCTCCTCCACGTGATCGTCGATTTTAAGTCCGGCAATATCGAAGACGATCTTCCGTGCAAGGCTAAAGCCGTTAGAGTGCAGTCCGGCAGAGGCAATTCCCAGCACCACATCGTCCGGCACAATCGCCGAGCCGTCGATCAGGCACTTGCGCTCCGCCACGCCCACGCAAAACCCGGCCAGGTCGTAATCGCCCGGTGCGTACAGATCCGGCATAATGGCCGTCTCGCCGCCAAGCAACGCACAGTCGCCTTGCAGACACCCCTGGGTAATCCCTTCGACAATCTGCTCCAAAAGCGACGGATCGTCCTTCGGCATGGCCACGTAGTCGAGGAAGAAAAGCGGCTCGGCGCCGCAGCAGACGGCGTCGTTGACGCTCATCGCCACCAGGTCGATGCCCACCGTGTCGTGCACACCGGTGGCCGAGGCCACCTTCAGCTTCGTGCCCACCCCGTCGGTACAGGCGACCAGCACCGGATCCTTATACCTTCGGGCGAACAGCGGGTTGTCGAAATCGAGCTGGAACAGCCCGGCGAATCCGCCGTCCAAACGCAGCACTCGTGGGGTGTTCGTCCTGGAGATCAGCCTCGGCAGCCGGGACATCGCCTGGGCATACGTGTCCAGGTCCACACCGGCGTCTTTGTAGGTTGCTTTGGCCATGACAATATCCGATTGGTAGGAAGAAACAACATTATAATGTATGACCGGCGGTTTGTGAACTGACTCATTGACAACCCATCCGGAATGTGCAAAATTTAATCCTGTTTGTTTTGTCACTTAAAAAAGGAGAAACTTATGAAATCAGCACGTGCATTGGGTGGGCTATGCGTATTGGTAATCGCAATCGGCGTTGCCTTCTCCGGCTGCAAACCGCAGCAGACCGAACAGCAGGTCGTGGAACCGATCGAGCAGGTCGAAGAAACGATTATCGTCGAACAGCCGGCCGTAGAACCTGCCGAACAGCCAGTTGAAGAACCGGCAGAAGAACCGACAGAGGAACCGGCCGAAAAGCCGGCGGATACACCCGCCGCTGCACCAAGTGAGGTCAAGGTTTCCGACTTCGCACCGGCCGACGACCTGGCCGCTCAGGTGTCCGAGTACATTGAAAAGCTGGAAGAGGCCGTGAAGACCGAGGAGGAGTACAACGACTCAGAAAGCAAGATCGACAGGGGCGCCAACACGCTGGTGCTCATCGCGTTGGCCTTAGGGCTTCACGACGAGGACAGCGAGTATAAGTCGAGCGCCGCGGCGATGATGCAGGCCGCCGCCGAGTTGGCCGCGGCCGAGGATTTCGCCGCCGCACAGGCTGCCGTTGCTGCACTGAAATCCGCCGCAGATGGAAAGGGCGATGCAGTGGATATCGAACTGAAGTGGGAGAAGGTCGCACCAATCGAACCAATCGTCGAACAGTCGCAGATCGTTTACACCAAGCTGAAACGGTTTGTAAAGGGAAAGCGATTTGAATCGAAAGCTGACCAGACACGCGGGCTGTCGGCCGTAATCGCGGTGATCGCTCACGGGACGATTCCGAACGTCGATGAGACCAAAAAACCGGACGCCGTGGCCGAGTGGGAGAAACTCTGCATCCAGATGCGCGACGCGGCCGCCGAGGTAAACGCCGGCATCCGTGCCGCCGACAAGGATGCCACCGCCGCCGCCATGGCCAAGCTGGACCAAAGCTGTCACGACTGCCACGCCGTGTTCCACGAGGAAGAGTAGGCATTATCGGTAAATCTTGTGGGAACGTTTTGCGCGGAGGGTGTGCTGGTCCGGTCGCGGAGACTCGTCGGGCGGTTTTGCCGGCGCTCGATTTCTGCGTTCCGGCGGCCGAAGTAATAGGGAAACGAGATATTTTCCATTTTACCAAGGTCCGGCATGTCACTGGATGCGAATCAATGTTATGCTTGGCAGGTCGGTTCTTGCCCCGTCTACACCCCAGAGCACCCACAGATGGCCGAGCGTCACGCTGCTTTGCGATTCACCCACCCGCTGCCTTATGGGGCCATAGTCCATGACGGCGGCGTACAGTTCGTCGTGTTCAGCCGCTCGGCCACGGCAATGCGGGTGCTTTTGTACAACAAGACGAGCGACCTCGAACCGGCAGAAATTATCGATTTCAACCCGGACCTAAACCGCTGGGGCGATATCTGGAGCCTGTTCGTGCCCGGCGTTGGACCGGGAAAGCTTTACCACTTCCAGGCGGACGGGCCGCACGAGCCGAAACGCGGCCAACGATTCGACCCGCAGGCCAGACTGATCGACCCGTACGCCAAGGCGCTTGCCGGGCGGTTCCTGTCGGCCGAGGGAGGCATCGTCCGACCGCCGAAGTGTGTGGTCGTCGATGAAAAGTTCGACTGGCAAGGCGACCGGCACCTGCGCCGACCCATCTCCGAAACGATCATCTACGAAATGCACGTCCGCGGCTTCACCCGCGCACGCTCCAGCGAAGCAACACACCCCGGCACGTATCTGGGCGTAATCGAGAAGATTCCGTATCTGCAATCGCTGGGCGTAACTGCGGTGGAACTGATGCCGGTGCACGAGTTCCCGATCTACGACTGCATTGGGCAGAAGCTCCAGCGGCCGAACTACTGGGGCTACGACCCGATCGCCTTCTTCTCGCCGCATCGCGGATACGCGGCCGGCCGTGAACCCGGCTGCCAGGTCCGAGAATTCAAGGAGATGGTCCGGGCGCTGCACCAGGCCGGTATCGAAGTAATCCTCGACGTGGTATTCAACCATACGGCCGAAGGGAACGAACTGGGACCGACCTTCGGTTTCAAAGGGCTTGAAAATCGCGTTTACTACATGATGGACAATGGCGGCGAATACTATCGCAACTACTCGGGCTGTGGAAACACACTGAACGGAAACCACCCGATCGTACGCGAGATGATATTCCACTGCCTGCGACACTGGGTGCACAACTACCATGTGGACGGGTTCCGCTTCGATCTGGCGTCGATCCTGAGCCGCGACCGAAATGGCGAGCTGCGACCCAATCCGCCCGTGGTCGAAGCGATCGGCGAGGACCCGTTGCTGGCCGATACGAAGATCATCGCCGAGGCATGGGACGCGGCCGGTGCGTATCAGGTCGGTTCGTTCGCAAACCTTCGCTGGGCTGAATGGAACGGGCGGTATCGCGACGATATGCGGCGGTTCTGGCGCGGAGACCCGCACATGATCGGACCGTTGGCTACACGGCTGGCAGGCTCAAGCGATCTGTACCAAGCCGGTGGGCGGCGGCCTTACCACAGCATCAACTTCATCACCTCGCACGACGGCTTTCCGCTTAACGACCTGGTCACCTACAACGAAAAACACAACGAAGAAAACGAAGAAGGAAACTGCGACGGAGATAACAACAACTTCAGCTACAACTGCGGCGTCGAAGGCCCGACACGTCGCAAAGGGATCGTGAAAATCCGGCAACAGCAGATCAAAAACATGCTGGCCTCGCTGCTGCTGAGCCAGGGCGTGCCGATGATACTCTCCGGCGACGAATGCCGACGCACACAACGCGGCAACAACAACGCATACTGCCAGGATAACGCCATCTCGTGGTTCGATTGGCGTCGGGTGGAGAAAAATCGCGAAGTGTGGCGATTCGTCGAAGCATTGATCGCGTTTCGCCGAGCCGAGCCGACCGTCCGCCAATCAAACTTCCTGGACGGGCACCCGGTCCGACCCGGTGGGCTGCCGGACGCAAGCTGGTGCAACGCCGACGGCGAGCCGGTCGACTGGACCGCCGACGAACGTAGCCTTACATGCCTGCTCGGCGCGATGCCGCAAAACGGCGTGTTGGAGTCGCCGAACCACCACGTGTTGATAATGTTCCACGCCGGGGCCGACCCACAACGGTTCACCATCCCGCCGATCGCCCGAGCACTGGCATGGCGGCAGTTTATCGACACCGCCGCCGCCGCTCCGGCGGACATCTACCCGGACCTGGACGGCCCGGCCCCACCAACCGACGGCCTGCTGGAACTGGCCGGCCGATCGCTGGTCTGCTACGTCGCACCGGATGAGCTATGAAGAGAGAGGAGTGAGAGCTTGTGAAACAATTCAACACATAGATTTCGACTACTGTGGCCAAGAGTGTTATGATTTTCCAGAACCGGACAGTTCGATCGCTTAATCCCGTTGTGTGCGGGCCGGATGGTTGCGCGAGAGAGCAATCGACCAT
>DAOWNK010000016.1 GCA_030642635.1 Pirellulales bacterium | reverse complement strand
CAAGGCTTCACGCTTGCTTCAGATGAAGGAATAACTCTGTCGTTTCAATGGGATGAGCCATTTGGCTCAGTAACTCCTCAAGGTGGTCCATCGTGTATGAACGACATGGACATCTACATACTGGATGCGTCGGCCCAAAATGTCGTGGCAGGGAGTGCTTGGGACAACATCAACATAACGAAGAATCCCTTCGAATTCGTGACGTACACGAACACGTCGCAACAAAGCTTGGACTACAATATCCTGCTTACAAGATACGACGGCGCAAGTCCGCAGCTAATGAAGTACGTGAATTTCGGCGGTGGCACTAACTTTGAATTCGACACGAATAGCCCGACCTTGTACGGCCACGCCAACACCGCCGCAGCGCTTGCGACCGGCGCGGCCGCGTATTACGAGACTCCCGAATTTGGTGTCTCGCCGCCACAACCTGAACCGTTCACGGCGCTGGGCGGCACCACGATTCTGTTCGACAAGGACGGGAACCGCTTGGCCACCCCTGAGAACAGAGCAAATCCGAACATAGTCGCCCCGGATGGAGCCAA
Source organism: Pirellulales bacterium (assembly GCA_030642635.1). Lineage (GTDB taxonomy): Bacteria > Planctomycetota > Planctomycetia > Pirellulales > Thermoguttaceae > DAOWNK01. Next base: position 22,360 of record DAOWNK010000016.1, on the reverse strand, counting down.
TACTACGTTTTTTGGCTACGATATTGACGGAGATACTTATCCAAACTTTTTCGGTACGTCCGCCGCTGCCCCACACGCCGCCGCGGTTGTGGCGCTGCTCCTTGAAGGGTTTCCATATTCCCCTGTTGGGAGGATTCACACCGCACTCGAATCGACCGCCATTGATATGGAAAGCGCTGGGTTCGATTTTCTGACCGGCGCCGGCCTTATCGACGCGGTCGCGGCGGAAAACTTCCTGAGTCCAGCGGTGGTGGTAGCCTTCGACGCCAACGATGACCCTGTTCCTGGCGACCAGGCGGACGACGGCAATCCGGATACATTCTTGATCGAGCGAAACGGTAATGATATTGAGGTCAAGGTCAACGGTTCATTGGTTGGACAAGTCGCGGCGATGTCATGGGCGACCATCACGATCAACGGCTCCACCGACAGCGATGCGATCACCGTCAAATCGCTTGGGGCGGATTTCCAGGGAGCCGTCGTAATCAACGGCGGTTCTGGTGCAAGCAATTCAATTACTCTCGAGGGGACACCGGGTGACGACATCTTCCAACTGTGGGCCGACCACGGCGCGATTCGCCAGTTCGATTTCCAAGTGTTGTTTGCCGAGGTGGATCTCATCGAAGTTACCCAGGGAAACAATGGCGACGATCTTGCGATCATGCACGACGCAGCCACGAACGACATGTTTGTCGGATATTACACCGGCGCCGATTTGTACTATGACGGCGCTGTGGTTCCTCAGGTCCATGTTTGCAACGTGGCGAACGTCCACGCCCTGGCGGAGGCCGGCGGTTATGATAAATCCAAATTCTACGATTGGACTGGTGACGACAAATTCGTCGCAGCGCCGTGGAACGGCTATGGCGAGTTCTTTTATTCGGATGGTCAGTACACAGAGGCTTATGGATTTGACAAGGTCGAGGCATTTGCCACACGCAGCGGTTTTGATGAAGCCTGGTTTTACGATACGACCGGGGATGATTCCTTTTGGGGCAAGCCTATAGACGGAGAAGCAAAAATGACAGGCCCGGGCGGTTCGTACTCCTACCGTGGGAAGTATTTCGACCGGTTCCGCGGCATGGGTTCCATGGGTGGTCACGATACAGCCAAGCTCTTCGATTCGTATGGGGACGACACATTTACGGCAAGTGCGTACGACGGCGAAGGTCACATGATCGGCGACGGATTCCATAACTGGGCCAAGTATTTTGAGGAGATCATAGGCGAAGCCTCGGCAGGTGGTCACGATACGGCTGAACTCGATGGTTCGTCTGGGGACGACACATTTACGGCCAATGCGGCCGGCGAAGGCCACTTTAGCGGCGACGGATTCGACAACTGGGCCAAGTATTTCGAGGAGATCACGGGCGATGCCTCGCAAGGTGGTTATGACACAGCCGAGTTGTACGCTTCAGCGAATGATGATCTCTTTGTTTCGGCGGCGGGAACATACGCATGCATGACCGACGAATACTCTGCAGATACCTATAAGAACATTGTCAACAATTTTGACGAAGTCGAAGGCTTCGCGACTGCCGGTGGGAACGAATTGGCCAAGCTCTACGACTCAAACGGCGACGATACTTTTACTGCGGATGGAAACGAGGGTATAATTGAGGGAGAAACCCTGGCTGGATTCGAGTTCTATCATCGTGTCCAGGACTTTGGGTTGGTTCGAGCCTTTGCAACGCGCGGCGGCAACGATCAAGCCCTTATGTATGATTCGGCGGGTAACGATCTGTTATCGCTGGGAACCGAAGCCTTAGTCTGGTACGATAGGTCGTTGCGATTTCGTGCCAAGCATTTTGAGCACGTCCATAGCTATGCCCAAAACGGCGGGAACGACACGGCGCACCTATATGATGATTCAAGCACGGTCGACACTCTCTGGGCCAGGGACGATCAGGCCAAAGTGGAAAATACCAGTGTCGGCTGGTCGAGAATCGCGGAGGCTTTTGATATGGTTTATGCCCACTCATCGGACGGGCTTAATGATGATGAGGATATTCTCGGCCCGCTCAGTTTTGCGTTGAATCTGGATGACTGGGATGGATAGCGGAGTGCCGGAATATGATAGGGAGCAAGATATGCTAGGGCGCGAAACGCTAGAACGTTATCGGCACATGACGCCATCGGAGCGTCTTGGGCTAACCTTGGAGATGATTCGCGAAGCTACTCCGTATCTACTTCGAGGCACACCGGAGCAGGTAGACCGGCGATTCGAGCTGCTGCGACGGCAAAACGACGAGCGAAACCGGCGGATGTTGGCCGGTATCGCTCGTACCAGAGAATCTTATGACCCGTCGCAATAAATCTGCAACATGGGTTGTAGTGAGTTGTCAGCGGTCAGCTATCAGTCTCTGGAAATAGCGTTTTCTGCAGGGTTTCGAGCTGATAGCTGACTGCTGATAGCTTGACTGAATCACAGGGCATGGTAGAATAGTATACATGGTCCTCTACCATGCTCGTGTTGACGATGTAACTTTTGGTGAGCCGATACGATGCCCGTTGGGTGCCTGTATTAAAAACTCCGGACGCGTGTACAGCCGCTGACCGACTTCGATCGGCACCGGATAACACAACCCGGGGTTCAGGTTACTCCCTTTAGGATAACGGGCTCCCAAAAAAATCATCGCCACGGCATTGCGGTGGAGGACCTTTTTTTTCTTTCGGTCGCTTGCGCCGCAAGCGGCTTTATCGCCATGAACGAACGGTCCGTTCAGCTCGTCGCCAAGCGAGACCGGCTGCTGGAACTGCTGGGCAGCTACGGCAGTTGTGCAGTGGCGTTCTCCGGTGGGCTGGACAGCACAGTGCTGGCCAAGGCGGCACAACTTGCACTGGGTGACAGTGCGATGGCAGTAACCGGGCTGAGCGCAAGCATGGCCGCCGGAGAGTTGGACGAGGCAAAACAACTCGCACGGCAAATCGGCATCCGGCACGAGGTAGTCGGCACAGACGAACTCTCCTTGGCCGAATACCGGCAAAACACACCGGATCGATGCTACCACTGCAAAATCGAGTTGTTCGGTCGGATCGAGCAGCTTGCCCGACGTTCCGGCATGGCGACGGTCGCCGACGGCAGCAACCTGGACGACTCTCGACAGCACCGGCCTGGGACTCGCGCCGCATCGGAGAGAAACGTGAAAACCCCGTTGGCCGAATGCGGCTTTACCAAGTCGGAGCTGCGCACCTTGGCCGAACATTGGAAGCTGCCCAACTGGGACAAGCCGGCGACGCCTTGTCTGAGCAGTCGGATTGCATACGGCGAAAAAATTACCACTGAACGGCTGGCAATGATCGACCGCGCCGAGCAGTTCTTACGCGCACATGGTTTCCGAACGCTGAGGGTTCGTTATCACAAGGGCGACATGGCCCGGATCGAGGTTCCGGTCGAATCGCTTGCAAAATTCGCAGACGCGGATTTTCGACGCGAGGTGGTCGAGCAGTTCAAATCGATCGGCTTCAAGTACGTCTCGCTCGACCTGGAAGGCTTTCGTAGCGGCAGTTTGGACGAAGGACAAAGGGGGAAGGGGGAAGGGGGAAGGCGGACAAGTCTTGAACTCGGACCTCTCTCTTCTCTCCCTACCTACGCGCCGAGCAAGCTCGGCGGCTAAACAACTTTCCCCCTTCCGCCTTCCCCCTTCGCCCTTCGCCCTTCCCCCTTCCCCCTTCGCTCTTCCCTCTTCCCGGGGGGTGGCACGGCTGCACGGATAAACTATACTGATTTGGGGGAACTTTTCTCGGCGGCAAAACGTCTATAATGCAGCGGTCATATTTCCTCACGGGAGATTCTATTATGAAAACGTCTGTGCTTATCGGCCTGTCGATCATCGCCGGCATGGTGTTCGGCAATGCCGCCATGCTCGGTGCCGCTACGCCCGAGTCGAACTACGCACTGCGCAAAGCAGCACAAAAAACTATGGGTGAGGGCAATTTCAAGGACGCCTACCAGCAGTTTCGCAAGCTGGCATTGGACCCGGACGACAATCCGAAGAGCGTCGGTGACGATCTTAAGCAGGCAACCAAGTGCCTACAACGGCTCAATCGGGTGAACGAAATCGACGCCTTCCGCGAGGCGGTCATCGAGGTGCATAAGGGCAACTGGCGACTGCTTTACTACGCAGCACAAAATTACATGCACATGCACCTGCCGCACCATGGCTACATCGTGGACGGCGAGTTCCATCGCGGTGATAAGCGCGGCGGCGGTCGGGTCGTAAATGCCTTCAAGCGAGACCGCGTGCGGGCGTTGCAACTCATGGCCGATGCACTCCCGCTGGCTATGCAAGATGACAACCACCGGTTTGTTGGAGACTTTCTGCTTGCCTTTGCGCAGATTTTGCTAAAAGCCCGCGGCCATAATGAGGCGTGGCGGTTGCAATACCTCACAAATCTCGATGAATTACCCGACTACGAACCTGGCTGGGGATATTACAGCCGGCCGAAAGGCGCACCGGTCGATGCCGACGGCAATCCGATCTATTACCACGTGCCGAAGAGTTTTGAGGAAGCAAAAAACGACGGCGAGCGTTGGCGATGGTGTTTAGCACAGGCCACCAAGTTCAAGCCGGAATCGACCAACAATGTGGGGATAGTGTTAGCCGGTTTTTTACGTAGCCAGTTCGGCGTACAGACGATGGCACACCACGGCTGGCGCTTTGGTCGGATGCAGATTGATGACAGCAAGGAAGACACCAGTGGCAGATATGCGTTGCACACCTTGGCCGAGAACGAGACAATCGCACGACTGGCAACCGGCATTAAGCGATTCACATTGCCTGATGAGTTCAACTTCATCAAAATATACCAGGATGCCGCATCCCGACCGAGGCAAGCGTATGGTGAACACGCGATTCAGAATTTGGCCCAAATCTTCGAGAACCGACGCCAGTATCCCAAGGCGGCCGACTATTGGCGGAAGTGTTTTAAGGTTTCCAAGGACCAGTGCCACAAGGATCGCCTGGAGCAGATCGTCAAGAACTGGGGCCGGTTCGAGCCGATTATGACCCAACCGGCCGGCAAGGGCGCTACGGTCGAGTACCGATTCCGCAACGGGAAGGCCGTCGAATTGACCGCCCATGAAATCAATGTCGAAAAACTGCTCGACGATGTAAAGGCGTATCTCAAATCGAACACCAGGAAGGTCGACCGTCGCAAAATCAACGTCGGTAACATCGGCTATCGGCTGGTCAACGAAAACCAGAAAAAATACATCGGCCGCCGGATCGCAAATTGGCGGGTAGACCTCGAACCACGCGAAAAGCATTTCGACAAGCGGATCACCATCACCACACCGCTGCAAAAACCCGGCGCGTATCTGCTTACGGCCAAAATGAAGGGCGGGAACACCAACTCGATAGTCATCTGGCTTAGCGATACGGCCATCATCAAAAAACCGCTGCCCGGCAAGACATATTACTACGTGGCCGATGCGGTTACCGGAAAGCCTGTTGCAAAGGCGAACGTCGAGTTCTTCGGCTGGAAGAGAGTGCGCCACGACAAGCCGCCTCGCCACGAGATAGTCACCACCCATTTCGCCGAGTTCACCGACGCCGACGGACAGGTCATTGTCGACCTAAAGGACCAGCCCAACAACTACCAGTGGTTGATTACCGCCCGGACCAAGGAAGGCCGTTTTGCATATCTCGGCTTCACGGGCGTTTGGCACTCTCGGCATTACGACCGCCAGTACAACGCCACGAAGGTCTTTACGATTACCGACCGGCCCGTCTATCGGCCGAAGCAGAAGGTGCACTACAAGTTCTGGGTACGCCATGCGCAGTACGATATGGGCGACCGTTCAGACTTCGCCGGGCAGAAGTTCAACATCGAGATTCGCAATCCCAAAGGCGAAAAGATTCTCACCAAAACACTAAAGGCCGACGCATACGGCGGCATGGCCGACGAGTTGGAACTGCCGGCCGATGCGACGCTGGGTGTCTATCGGATGATCGTCAAGCAGGGCAACCGTCACCTCGGCGGCGGCAGCTTCCGGGTGGAGGAGTACAAAAAGCCCGAGTTCGAGGTCATCGTCGAGGCGCCGACCGAGCCGGTCATGCTCGGCGAGAAAATCACCGCTACGATCAAGGCCAAATACTACTTCGGCTCGCCGGTGGCCAATGCCAAGGTGAAGTATAAGGTTATGCGTACCGACCATAGCCAACGTTGGTACCCAATTCGACCGTGGGACTGGTTCTACGGGCCGGGCTACTGGTGGTTCTCCTACGACTACCCGTGGTATCCCGGCTGGAAAGGCTGGGGTTGCCTGCGGCCGATCGCGCCGTGGTGGCCGCGTGGACACCAGCCGCCGGAGATCGTCGCCGAGCAAGAGGTCGAGATCGGCGAAGACGGCACCGTAAAAGTTGTAATCGACACCGCAGTGACCAAGGCCGTACACGGCGACTGCGACCACAAATACTCGATCACCGCCGAGGTGATCGACCGGTCGCGGCGGACGATCGTCGGCACGGGCAACGTGCTGGTCGCCCGAGAGCCGTTTAAGGTCTACACCTGGGTCGATCGTGGATACTATCGCGTGGGCGATACCATCCACGCAAACTTCGACGCACACACGATTGCCGGCAAGCCGGTCAAAGGCATCGGGAAACTAACGCTGCTGCGGATCAGCTACAAGGACGGCGAGCCGGTCGAAACGCCGGTGCAAACCTGGCGGCTTGACACCAACACGGAGGGTCGTGCCCGGCAGCAGATCGTCGCCTCCCGGGCAGGGCAGTATCGGCTCTCGTACAAGCTGACCGACTCGAAGGAGCACACCATCGAGGGCGGGCACCTGTTCACTGTCATAGGCGAGGGGTTCGACGGCTCTCAGTTCCGCTTCAACCACCTCGAGTTGATCCCGGACAAAGCCGACTACGCACCGGGCGATAAGGTCCGGTTGCAGATCAACACAGATCGCTCCGGCGGCGCCGTGCTGTTGTTCCTGCGGCCTGCGAACGGCGTGTATCTGCCGCCTAAGATTATCCACCTCGACGGCAAGAGCACCGTGTACGAAATCGAGGTGACAAAAAAGGATATGCCCAACTTCTTTGTCGAGGCGGTTACAGTGGCCGACGCCCGGGTGCACACCGAGACGAAGGAGATCGTCGTCCCGCCGGAAAAACGGGTGTTGACGGTCGATATCGAGCCTTCCAGCGAGACGTACAAACCGGGCGAGCGAGCCAAAGTAAAAATCCGGCTGAAAGATTTCTTCGGCAAACCGTTTGTCGGATCGACGGTCGTTGCAATTTACGACAAGTCGCTCGAATACATCTCCGGCGGCAGCAACGTGCCGGAAATCAAGGCGTTCTTCTGGAAATGGCGACGCCGGCACCATCCTCAGACCGAATCGAACCTCGGCCGGTACTTCCATAATCTTGTCGCAAAAGGCGCCAAGGCGATGAACAACCTCGGCGTGTTCGGTGCAACGGTCGCCGATGAGATTGATAAGCTAAGCGTCAGCGATGAATCAACCTTCGGCAGATCGAGGTCTAATGTTGCTATGTTTTCTATGAGCGGCGGTATGGGAAGAATGGGCGGTGGTGGCGGCATGATGCTTTCCAAAGCAGCCTCGGCACCGATGGATAGCGTGAGAGAATTGGGCGACAAGGAAGAAGCATGGGAGAGAAAGAACGGAAGTGGTCCCGGCGGCGATGCGGCGATGGCACAACCGACAGTGCGTAAAAAGTTCGCCGATACCGCACTCTGGGTCGCCGCATTGACAACCGACAAAGACGGCACGGCTGAGGTCGAGTTGGACATGCCCGAGAACCTGACCACGTGGCGGATCAAAGTCTGGGGCCTTGGGCACGGCACACGTGTCGGCGAGGGTTGCACCGACGTGGTCACACGAAAGGACCTGATAATCCGGATGCAGGCACCGCGGTTCTTCACACAAACCGACGAGGTGGTGCTCTCGGCCAACGTGCATAACTACTTAAAAACAAAGAAGTCGGTCAAGGTCGCACTGGAACTGGACGGCAAAATGCTTACGCTGATCACGGTTAGGAGTAATTCTCAAACTAAGGAACAGTGGCACCGGCGTCTCGCCGGTGTGGCAAAATTGAAGGGTTCCGGCCACCGGCGAGACGCCGGTGCCACTGACCTTCATGCCACTGACCTTCATGGGTTTGAGGATTCCAAAACCACTTTTACTAACTTCCGCCAAGTCGAGATCGACCCGAACGGCGAGGCTCGGATCGACTGGCGTGTGAAGGTGCTGGACGAAGGCGAAGCGGTCATCACGATGAAGGCCATAACCGACGAGGAGTCGGACGCCATGGAGATGCGGTTCCCGTGCTACATACACGGGATGCTCAAGACGGACAGCTACAGCGGCTCGATCCGCCCGAAGCAAACCACCGGCAAGTTTACTGTCAACGTACCTGAACGGCGGCGGCCGGAGCAATCGCGGCTGGAGGTCCGATATTCGCCCACACTGGCCGGCGCCATGGTCGATGCACTGCCGTACCTGGTCGAGTACCCATACGGCTGCACCGAGCAGACGCTTAACCGATTCCTGCCGACGGTGATCACCCAAAAAATCCTGCTGGAGATGGGCCTGGACCTCGAGGCGATCGAAAAGAAGCAGACGAATCTGAACGCACAGGAGATCGGTGAGGACCAGGAACGAGCCAAGCAGTGGAAACGCTACAAGCGCAATCCGGTCTTCGACCAGGCGGAAGTCAGCCGCATGGTCAAGGAGGGCGTGAAGCGGCTTACCGAAATGCAGCTTTCCGACGGCGGCTGGGGGTGGTTCTCCGGCTGGGGTGAGCGTAGTTGGCCGCACACCACCGCTTACGTGGTCCATGGGCTGCAAATCGCCCAGGCCAATGACGTGGCCTTGGTGCCCGGCATGTTGGAGAAGGGTGTTGGCTGGCTGAAGCGATATCAAAATGAGCAGGTGCAGAAGCTACAAAACGCATTGGTCAAACCGAAACCGAAAAAACCATACAAACACCATTGCAGCAACCTCGACGCGTTCGTCTACATGGTCCTGGCCGACGCGGATATTAAAAACGCCGAGATGCGAGATTTCCTCTACCGCGACCGCACCAAACTGGCCGTTTACGGCTTAGCAATGTACGGCATAGCCTTAAAAAAGCAAAACGAAAAGGACAAGCTGGCCATGGTCATGCGAAACATCTCGCAGTACGTGGTCACCGACGACGAGAACCAGACCGCCTGGCTGAACCTGCCAGGCGGATACTGGTGGTGCTGGTACGGCAGCGAGTACGAGGCACACGCCTATTACCTGAAATTGCTCTGTCGGACCGATCCGAAGGGCGAGTTGGCGCCCAGGCTTGTAAAATACCTGCTCAACAACCGCAAGCACGCCACGTACTGGAACTCTACGCGCGATACGGCGCTGTGTGTCGAGGCGATGGCCGACTTCATCCGTGCAAGCGGTGAGGACAAACCCGATATGACAGTGGAAGTATACCTTGACGGCAAGTTGCAAAAGGCGGTCGAGATTACACCGAAGAATCTCTTTATGTTCGACAACAAACTCATCGTCGAGGGCGCCGCACTGGAAGCCGGGCCGCACGTGGTCGAGCTGCGCCGAAAGGGCGCCGGACCGCTTTACTACAACGGATATATGACCAACTTCACCCTGGAGGATTTCATCACCAAGGCGGGGTTGGAAATCAAAGTCAACCGGAAATACTACAAGCTCAAGCGAGTCGACAAGACGATCAAGGCCGCCGGCTCTCGCGGCCAGGCGGTCGACCGGAAAGTCGAGAAATACCAGCGAATCGAGCTGCCGAACCTCTCGACGCTCAAAAGCGGCGAGCTGGTCGAGGTCGAACTTATTATCGACAGCAAGAATGATTACGAGTACGTCGTCTTCGAGGACTTAAAGCCGGCCGGGTTCGAGCCGGTCGATCTCCGCAGCGGTTACACCGGCAACGCCTTGGGTGCATACGTCGAGTTCCGCGACCGGAGCGTGAACTTCTTCGCCCGGCGTGTGGCTCGGGGCAAGCACAGCGTCTCGTATCGCATGAGAGCGGAGATTCCCGGCCGGTTCAGCGCACTGCCGACCCGCGCCTGGGCAATGTACGCACCGGAGTTGAAAGCCAATTCGGACGAGATAAAGTTGAAAGTCGAGGATTAGTGGTGACTGAACTCCATTTAGCCGCCGGGTGCCACTGCTGGCTTGTCCAGCAGTGAGAAGCACAGATTCAGTCATGCACTGCTGGACAAGCCAGCAGTGGCACCCACCCTACGTTTTCAAGGAGATTGTCAAATGCGAATCGTCAACATTATCGTATCGTCAGTTGTTATGCTCGCCTGCTGCGACAATGCTTTTGCCATTGAATCGCTCCGACCGAAGGAGCCGAACGTAGCCGAGGCCGGCAACCGGTTTGCCGTCGACTTGTACCGACAGCTCGACAAAGAACAGTCGGGCAACTTGTTCTTCTCGCCCGGCAGTATCTCCGTCGCCTTGGCGATGACCATGGCCGGCGCCCGGGGCCGGACCGAGGCCGAAATGGCCGAAGTGCTGCACCTTGCCGGCAACCGCGAAGCCATCGGCGCCGCCTACGGCAAGTTACTCCGACAGTGGAACGAGGATGACCGGGATCGCGGATACCAACTCCGCGTGGCCAATCGGCTTTGGGGACAACGGGGATACAAAATCCTCGACCCGTTCCTCGTGCTGACGCGCCGTTGCTACGGCGCCGAGATGGCGCTGGTCGATTACGTCGGCGACGCCGAAGGCGCCCGGCTGGAAATCAACACCTGGGTGGAAAAACAGACCGAGGATAAGATCAAGGATCTGCTCCAACAAGGTGTGATCGACAACATGACCCGGCTTGTGTTGACCAACGCCGTCTACTTCAAGGGCGACTGGGACATGCCGTTCGAGGAGAGCAGTACCCGGAAGCAGGACTTCAAACTCTCGGCCGCAAAAACGGTAAAGGCGCCGCTTATGTATCAAACCGAGTGGTTCGGCTACTTCGAGCAGCCCGAGTTGCAAGTCCTCGAGATGCCGTACCGTGGCGAGGACCTTTCGATGATCGTCCTGCTGCCTAAAGCAATCGACGGTTTGGACGCGGTCGAACGGTCGCTCACACTCGACAAGCTGAAATCGCTGCAATCGAAGCTCCAGTGGCAGAAGGTCCGTACGTACATGCCTAAGTTCAAACTGGAAAGCTCGTTCAACCTGAACAATACACTGAAGTCGATAGGTATGAAGCTGGCGTTTTCCCAATCGGCCGATTTTTCGGGGATCAGCGGGCACAAGGATCTGTACCTCTCCGATGTGGTGCACAAGGCTTTTGTCGACGTGAACGAGTCGGGCACCGAGGCCGCAGCAGCCACCGCGGCGGTAATGACCATGAAAAGCGCACCGCCGCCACCTCGGCCGATCCCGGTATTTCGGGCGGATCATCCGTTCATCTTCATGATCCGCGAGAACCGCACCGGCGGTATTCTGTTCCTGGGCAGGGTGGTTAATCCGAATGGATAAATGCGCTACCGCTGCACCACCACCCCGACGCCGGTTATCTCCGGCGTGGCGAGCGGAGCGAATGCGTAACAGCGATCTTTACACTCGGTGTCGTCCACCGCGCGGCAGGCAAGGTACGCCATCCACCAGCCCAGACACGCCTGCGAAAGATAGTGTCGGTCGTCGTTCACACGCGACCATGCGGTGAACGTGGAGCATAGATACAGCCCGCTCTTCGCCCAGGGATTCTCGACCATTTTGGCGGCAGTGATGAACGGCACGGCGCCGATGAAGGCGTGGCCGCTTACCGCGTTGGAGTCGTCGAACGGCTTCCAACGCGACTGGACCGTTACCTCGCCCGGCCGAGAGCCGCCGAGCATCACCTGCATGAACAGCATCGACGGCGCGCCGACCAGATAACCGCGAGTTACCCGATCGCCGAACTGACCCACACCTTCAAACAGCGGGCGGTCCTCAAATATACTGCCGACGACGGCCAGTCCGGCAAACGCCGGGATGAAAATTTGCCCCTCGCCGAACGTCTTGCAAAATTCGGAAAAGTCGTCTGTGCCCGGGCTGCGTACGTCGCGCTGGTACCAACCCTGAAAATCGTCGTCCAGCGACGTGTTCGCCAGCGGCGAGGCCATCGCAATACCCAACAGAAGGTCGCGCATGGTCAGCCACGAATAGTAGTTCCGGTAGTCGTTGCGGACATTACACCGAAACTCGCTGAATTCGGATCGCAGACGTCCTCCGAAGCCCAGCGGTGCACAGGTCGGCTGTGGAGGAAAAATTTGACTGGAAGTGGCGCCATGAATATCAGTGGCGCCGGCGTCTCGCCGGTGGTCGAAAATCTCTGGTTGTGGCACACCGGCGAGACGCCGGTGCCACTGTTTCTCAGTTTTGAAACCACTTTTACTACTAGGAGATTGTGGCACGGCCGGTTGTGGCGCGGCTGGTTGTGGCACGGCCGTCCCGGCCGTGATGCCGTCAACCGTGGCGAACCTCCACGTTCCTCGGCAGGCGCCGCAGGACAGTAAAACCATCATGGCAAGCACCACGATCGGCAGGCGATCTGTGCTGGTTGTCATTGTGCGGCGTTTGCAGAAAATCAGCGCAGACATCTATCGCAAGGAAACCAAACCGAGGTAAACGAGGCGTTTTAATCAAGAACTATGCGTCCGGTCGTCAAAATTCATCGGAGCTTGCCCGGCAGGAACATTAGCTATGACCGCTACGCCGTGCATGGTCCGCCGGACCGGAAGATTTGCTGGTAAAATGCCTAGTTTACCCAGGCCATAAAACCGCGACCGGCAAGTATTGCTAAGCCGCAAGCGGCAAACGGGTTTAGCGCAAAAACTGTTGGCACCAGTAGATCCTTCCGCCGGGTGTGCGGTATGCGGCCACGCCGATCCGTCGGTATCCGGAGTTGAGAATATTCGCCCGATGTCCGGACGAGTTCATCCACGCCCGAACCACGGCCACGCTGTTCGGCTGTCCCATGGCGATGTTCTCGGCGACCGGACTGCTGGTGTGCACCATGTTTCGGTTGTTGGTCATCCACGCGGCGTGCCGACGTGCCGATTTCATCAACTTGGTGTCAACCTTAAGCATCGGCCGACCGTACTTCGCTCGTTCGGCGTTCGTGTAGTTGACGATGTTCTGCTCGATCTGCAGCAGGTCGAGTTTTTGCTGCTCGGCATCTGGTGCTAAGCTCAACAACATTACGGTTGTGCAGATGGCGATCTTTGCAATCATTTTGCTCCTCCTGGTGGGAAAAAGTGGTGTGAACAGCTTAGGTAAGGAGCTTGAAGGTATCGTATCTCGCGTAGATTGCAAGTGACCGCCACGATCGGCATATTGCCATACCCCCCGGACTATACACGCAGTCCGGGGGCGTTTTTATCAGTCTGTGGGCGTTTTTTATCTGTACTTGCCGGATATACACGCTTGTCAAGTTCCTGCCCCTCCTATATAGTGGCGGTTTCTGCGGGGTGTGGGTTTGCATGCCCCGATGACCAGCAACTCCTTCCAACAAAAAAGGAAATACCCGTGAGCAACAACACACTCTCGCCGACCGGTAGCCAACCGCTGAAAAAAGAGCAATGGTTCGTACTGATAGCCGCCTTTTTAGGGTGGATGTTCGATGGACTGGAGATGGGGTTGTTTCCGATCGCCGCGAGGCCGGCGCTGCGCGACTTGATGAGCACGGTAAACTCGGCAGGCGAAATAATCTTTCCGGCCGAAGCCGTGGTAGGGCAGACCTACAGTTGGCTCGTCGCGTTGTTCCTGCTCGGGGCGGCGGCCGGCGGGTTGCTGTTCGGCTGGATGGGCGACCGGATGGGCCGGGTGCGGATCATGGCGCTGAGCATCGCGGTCTATTCGGGTTTTACGGGGCTTTGTTATCTTGCCACCGAGCCGTGGCACCTGGGCGTTTTCCGCTTTTGTGCAGCCTTGGGGATGGGCGGCGAATGGTCGTTGGGTGTCGCACTGGTGATGGAATGTTGGCCGGAGAAACTCCGTCCGATTTTGGCCGGCGTAATCGGTGCGGCGGCGAACGTCGGTTTCCTGCTTATCTCGTTGCTCGGAATGTTTGTTGCCGTCACGACCGACCAGTGGCGATGGATCATGCTTGCCGGAGCCGCACCCGGGTTGCTCGCCATCTTTGTAATATTCTTTATACCGGAATCGCAAAAGTGGAAGGAGTCGGTTAAGGAAAAAACCTCCAAACCTATTCAGGAGATATTCACAACCCGGTTGATATGGCCGACGCTGTTGGGTATTGCGTTCGCCTCGGTCGCCCTGATCGGCACGTGGGGAGCGGTGTCCGGATTCCTTCCGGTGTGGGTAGATCAATTGGCCGGCGACGCCAACCCGTACGCCAAGGGAACGATCCAGGTTATGCTGTCGATCGGTGCAATCGCCGGCTGCTTCCTCGGTCCGCTGATGGCTAACCGGTTCGGCCGCCGTCCGGCATACTTTCTGCTTTGCCTCGGCTCGCTCATATCGTGTGCCGTGTTGTTCCGCATGTTTGACGCATACAACCTGATGTTTATCGCCGTCGCCACGATAGTCGGGGTACTGACGGCCTCATTCTACGGCTGGCTACCACTGTACCTACCGGAGCTGTTCCCCACACGCGTGCGTGCGACCGGACAGGGCCTTGCCTTCAATTTCGGCCGGATACTGGCCGCCGCCGGGGCGCTGTCGACCGGGCTGTTACTGAAAAATGTCTTCGACGGCAGCTACCCACAGGCGTGTGCAACCATTACGCTGGTTTACGTTGTCGGCATGGTGCTCATTTGGCTGGCGCCGGAAACCAAGGGCAAGCCGTTGCCCGAGTAACACCTGTGGTGTAAAGCCGCGACCAGTGGTCGCGGATTGCCCGGCGATGAATCGATAATCTAAAGAACCGCAACCAGAAGAACCGCGACCACTGGTCGCGGCTTTACAAGGGAGTGTGAAATAATGGCCAAACTGTCCGAATTGTCGGCGTTGGTGTTGATCGTTGCCGCTGCACTACTCGTCCAGCCCGGTTGCAAACCGTCGGAACCACCGGCCGAACAGGCGCCGACCAAGCAGGCCGAGTTGACCGACGACGAGGAAGCCTACCAATGGAAGGACCTGTTCGACGGCAAGACGCTGACCGGCTGGAAGGCGACTGATTTCGGCGGCCAGGGCGAGGTGCGAGTCCAGGACGGTGCAATCGTAATGGAGATGGGCACGATGACCGGCATTACGTGGACCGGCGACGATCTGCCACGCAACAATTACGAACTCACGCTGGAAGGCCGTCGTACCGACGGTATCGACTTCTTCTGCACTACGACGTTTCCGGTCGGCGACGAGCCGTGCTCGCTGGTTACCGGCGGCTGGGGCGGCACGGTGGTCGGGCTGTCGAACGTCGATTACTACGACGCATCCGAGAACTCTACTGCTACCTTTTACAATTTCGAGGACAAGCGGTGGTACAAGATACGTATTCGTGTGACCGACGCCAAAATCCAGGCGTGGATCGACGACGAACAGGTGGTCGACCAGGAGCGAAAGGACCATCAATTCGGCATCCGAGTCGAGGTCGAGCTGTGCCGGCCGCTTGGGATATGCACGTGGGAGACCGCCGGAGAGGTGCGGAACATACGTATCCGTCGGTTGAGGCATTGAACGATTTTCCCTTGTTTAGGGGCGGCCGATAAATAACTGTCGGTTTTCTTGTGGGAGGCGTCTCCGACGGCGACAAACGTGTAGCAGTTCGCTGTCGCCGACAGAGTCGCCTCCCACAGTTTATTTTTCGACCGTCCCTAAACTTGCACATTCACTACACATGAAATTATCGTATCCATACCGGCTGCTCGCTCTGGGTGTCGTTCTCGCTTTGTCAACACCGGCCGTGGCGGATAAGTGGCAGAGTTTGTTCGACGGCAAAACGCTAGGCCGATGGGAAATTGTCGACGACTTCGACTTCAAAAATCACGGCAAGGTCGAGGTCAGTGGCGGCGCGATCCTGATCGGCCAAGGCCGGCCCGGGTCGTGTGTCCGATTGAAAGGTGAGTTTCCAAGAATCGATTACGAAATCTCGCTGGATGCAATGCGGGCAGACGGCGAGGATTTCTTCTGCGGGCTGACCTTTCCGGTGGGCAAATCGCCATGCACGCTGATCGTCGGCGGCTGGGGCGGGCCGATCGTCGGGCTGTCGTGCATCGACGGCGAACCAGCCGCCGAAAACGAAACCTGCACACACAAAACGTTCGACAAAGGCCGATGGTACAATATCCGGCTCCGAGTTACGCAAAAGAAAATCGAGGCCTGGATCGACGGCGGAAAGGTCGTTGACTTTGCAACCAAGAACCGGGAATTGACCATCTGGTTCGAGGAAGAATCGGTAATGCCGCTTAGCATCGCCACATGGAAGACGACCGCCGCAGTGCGAAATATCCACATGCGACGGATTGGCGCAAAGCACCCGGCGTGCAACTGACGTGCAATTTATGGCTTATCAGCGGTCAGCAGTCAGCTATCAGCGGTCAGCTCGAAACTCCGCAGAAAACGCTGTTTCCAGAGACTGATAGCTGATAGCTAAAAGCCCTTGCAGCGGGTTTTTCTGTGGCGTAGAATAATAAATTACCATCCCCGATAGCTCAGTTGGTAGAGCAAGCGGCTGTTAACCGCTTTGTCCAAGGTTCGAGTCCTTGTCGGGGAGCCTGAACATCTGTACACAGCGGTAAGCCCTCGTATTCCTCGGGAATTACGGGGGTTTGCTGTTTCTTGTACTGCCCCTTACCGTCCGATTCGTGCATGTACTGCGCCGCATTTTGCGCCGCCTTGGGCTCGCCTTCGATTGCCCGGTTGAAGTGCTCATTGGTTACTTGCAAGTAGTGTTTGGCAGCCACCGGCTGCGAGTTGCCGATCCACTTGCAGACAACGTGCATGGGAAACGTCTCGGCCAACTCCGTCTCCCGGGTGCTCCGAAGATTCTGGAAGAGCTTGGGCCATTCCTTCAGGCCGGCCGACCAGATAATATCCAACAGCCGGGAGCGTAGGTTGACGTTCGAGTCGCGGTAATGGTTGATGACAGATTCCGTACCCGGCTGGGCCTGTTCCCATGCCGCTTCCAAGTGCGGTCGCAGTTCGGGGAAGATCGGCACCACGCGAGATTCTCCGCCGTGGTGATGTTCGGTCTTGGGACTCGGGACACGGAGTCTGTTGCGTTCCCAATCAACATCGCCCCATCGCAGCGCCAGGTGCTCGGACGGGCAGCGCAGCCCACCGTAGCGGCTTAGGGCGAAGATGAGCCGCCACTCGGCATCGGGGCAGGCGTCCAGCACCTTATCGGCCTCTTCTCTGGAAATGAAGTAGAACCGGCTCGGGTTGGGCAGCACGGCCGATTTTAGATCGGCAAACGGATTCGAGAAAACCAACCCGCGACGAACAGCCGCCGTGAAAAACTGCTTTGCCCGGCCGCATCGTCGGCGTACCGTGTTCTCGGCCAGCTTCCGTCCAATCAGGTATAGACGGAATCCGTCGGCATTGCCCGGGGTGAAGTCGCGTAGCGGTTTCTCAGCGTCGAAGCAGTCGATTAGATCGTTTTGCACTCGCCGCAAGTGGTCAATCGTGCCAGGCTTTGCATCGTGTCGGCTCTGGATGTAGTCTTCCAGGAATACCCCCAGTGCTGCCCGGCCCTTAGCTTCCACCAGCCCGACCGCCGCCAGCTTGTCGGCCAGTGCGTCGGGAATCTCGGCCACCCATCGGGCCGTCTCGTTGGACCACGCACAGCCGGAAGTCTTCGACGATATCAGGTCTTCGATCTTGCTCTTGATCGACTCGGCCGCCCGGAGGGACATTTTGCCAAGTCTGATTGCTTTCCGCTTGCCGTCGGGGGCGACAAATAGAAGCCGCTTCCGCCCGTTCGGGTCTTTTGTGATACTTGCCACGTTCTCACCTATCCTTTCCACTTTTTGGACTTATCCTCGGGCGCCAGTCGCAGCCCAAGGCACTTGCACAATAGGTCAACCGTCGGCATGGAAAGCCCTACCCGTTCGTTCACAAACCGCGATAGCACGGATTCGTAGATACCCGTTTCTTGTGAGATACGGTAACAGGTTTTCTCGCTCTGCCGGATTGCCTGCCGTAATTGGTCTGAGAATACAATTCGTCTCTTGCTCATAATCGTGATTCTATCCTATACTTCGCGCTTTGTCAAGAGTCGATAATTTGGCGTAGATCGGCCAGTGTTTTTGCCGCGCCCGTAGGGCTCGGGATTCCATGCCGCCGGCGTATCCGCTCGGCCCGTTCAAGGGTTTTGGCGGCCACCGTGGGCGGATTGCACTTCATGCAAAGCCGATCCCCCAGCACGTTCCACCAGAATGTCAGTCCGCCGCACTCAGGGCAAACCGGGGGTGGTTCGATGTAATCTTCCCATTGGAGCAAAGCAGTCGGGCCGACGCCCAGCTTCGCCGCCTCTGGCCGCACAGTAGGCCCCAGGACGGCCAGCAGTTCGGCCTTGTGTGTTCTCAGTTGCTCGGCCAGGTCGGGCGTCAGGGCCGACCGTGGGTGGTATCGCAGCCGGTCGCCGTGGGCTTCAAGCCGGATGCCCAACCGGGCTAGGTCGATCAGCAAGTTCGTCAGTTGCTCCGAAGTTGCCGCCACCATCAGATTTCCCCCCAATCACCGCCACCGTCCGAATCTTGGCGCTCTTTGGCAAAACGGGGCCCCTCCCCCTCAGAACCACCCCCATTTTCCTCGGGTTTTGTCCAAAGGGCGTCAAGATTCCCAAAGGCCGCCAAGCTTTTGGGTGTAGGGGTATTTGGCGCCCTTTGATCGGGCAATGTCCACACCCATCGCCCGGACCCGCCGAACCCTTCTCTGCTCGCCTTGACCCCAAGCTCCGATTTAGCCCGGTCAAGCGTGCGAGACGCGATACCGTCCTTCCCTGCCTGTTGTTTGAGTTCCTTGGTCGAAACAGCACCGTCGCCCAAGGCGTCGCGCAGCCAGTCTACAGCCTCAGATAGTACAGCGCCCCTTCCCCCCTCACCGTTAGAATGTTCCAGGGCCTCGTCAGCCGACACCTCGACCGGTTCAGGTTCCCATGCAAGTGCTGGAACGTTGTTCCCTCCGGGGGTCTCAATGGTGTACGCCATTCCCAACACGTCGCCCGCCAGGTTATTTTTGATCGGCAGCATCAGCCGCCGTTGCGGGTTTTTCTTGTCCTTAGACACCACCCAAGTTGCCCGCGCCGCAGCGACAAACGCTAAACTTCCCATGCTCCGATAGATTGCCGGGCCGACATTGTTCTTGTTCAGGTGAGTCACCGCGACCACCGCCACCCGATACCGGCCGGCCAGTTCAGACAGCGGAGCCAGTAGCCCGCGAATCTCGGCGTTCTTGTGAGAATCCGTCCGCCCGAGATATGCCGTAATCGGGTCGATCACCACCATCCGGCAATCGGGCGTTTGGCATATTGCCGTTTCGATGCAGGCTAGGTCGCGCGATAGGTCTATACTGCGCTGATATTCACCATCTTCATCACTCCTACGAGTCCCGGTTAGTGTAAAGATGCGACGAACCTCGGCACCGGCCGCGTCCAGCCGCGGGCGGACCGTATCAGCAATGTCATCCTCAGCGCTGAGCAACACCACACCGCCGGCTTGCGTGGACGTTGATGGACTATCCGGCCAAGGCGCACCGTTCGATAGCCGGGACGCGATGTCCAGCGTAACTAGGCTCTTGCCCAAACCCGGATCACCTACCAACAGCGTCAGCTTACCCAGGGCAATTCTGCCTGGCCAAAGCCACCGAATCGGCTCGGGTTTCACGTCGGCCATGCAAATAATCACCGGCGCGGCCGACAACAGATCACCCGGCTTGTACTGCTTGGCACCGTCGGCCAGGGCTTCCACCTGCCGGCGCAGTTCGTTTGGGTCCACCGCGTCGTGGGATTCCACCCAGTCGAAGATGTCGCCTTTCTCCGGTAGGTTTGGCAGTTCGGCGACCTTGACTACCGGGCATGGCTTTAGACGCCAGAGGATCGACGCTACGGAGTCTTTGTAGGTTCGGCCTTCATCATCGTTGTCTGGCAAGATCACTACCTCACGGCTCGCCATGGGCGACCAGTCGGTCTTTCCGGCGCTTTGGCACCCGTGGGCCGAAGTCGTGGCAATCAGTCCGAGGGATCGAGCCGCATCCGCCGCCTTCTCACCTTCGCAGACATACACCCGATCCGCGCCCGCTAGGTCGGCCAAGCGGTATAATGGGCGGGGTGCAGGCATCCCGGCAACAATCCAATCGTCGCCGTGCCGAGAAACTGGGCGAATGTCTTTTTTCCCGTCGGATAGGTTCCATCGGACAATCACGGCAACCGGCTCACCGTTGGCATCGTGATAGGTCCACAGTGCCGACCGCTTGCCAAGTCGATGCTCGAGCGCGGCCACCGCATCGTTGGCGGTCGGGTAGACCTTACCGGTCCCCTTATCCGGTTGCCGCTTGCTCCGGCCATCGCTGTTGGCAGGAAACAGGTCGGCCATTGACAGCCCAATCGCCGCGCAGATTGCATCGACCGTACAGCCAGCGTGGCAACGGAGCAACGCTCGCCCATCATCACCTTCTGTAATGGTTAGGCTCGGGTGTCGGTCATCATGCGCCGGGCAGCGTGCCGTCCAACCCTTGCCGGATTTCTTCGCGTCGGGTATCCTGGACAGCACCAATTCAATCGGGGTGTCGTTCATTCGGCACCCCGATTCTTTTGCGCGTTGATCCAGCGTCGCAAGTCGTCCGGATCGTAAAGCACGCGGGCACCGATCTTGACCGACGGGATCGACCCGCGCGGGTAGGTGTTGGACCAGAGCGTTTTCTGGCAAATTGAGAGTGCCCTCGCAGCATCACGGGCGGAGAGCAGCAGCTTGGATTGGGTGGTCGCGGATGTGTTACTCATCGCTACCCCCTTTCCGCTGGTCGCAACGCGGGCAGCCGGCACGAACCCACGATTCGATGGATGATTTACTCCAACGGCACAACGAACCAATCTTGACCGGTCGCGGCATCCGACCAG
Source organism: Pirellulales bacterium (assembly GCA_030642635.1). Classification (GTDB taxonomy): domain Bacteria; phylum Planctomycetota; class Planctomycetia; order Pirellulales; family Thermoguttaceae; genus DAOWNK01. The sequence goes on along the minus strand of DAOWNK010000016.1, from coordinate 1,367 downwards.
CATCAGAAAGACGATGGACGTGTCGCGGACTACAGCCGAGTAACTCAGCAACCACCTGCACATCGAAAAGTTTGGCGGACGATTTCGCTGAAGAAGCAAAAGAACTCATAGCAAACCTCCTGTAAAAACAGTTACACGACACGACCAATTCGCGTCGTACAACTCATGTATACAAGAAGTCCCGCTGGAAGACGGTCTTTCGCCTGACTGAAGTTTTGTGACATGCGCACATTCGTCAGGCGCTATGTACAGAAAGGGCTTGTTTTGCAAAGAAAAGTCAGTAAGAGCCTCGCCCGACAGCATTTTCGGGCGCGCACCTGTGTGCGCAATTTGTCGGGCGCTACTTTTTATTGTTTCGGGCGCGTCGTTTCACGTTCCCAACAGCCCGCTCAACACTGCGTTTATGGAGCTTGGGCCAGCCTTCCGGTAGATGCTCATTCTTCCACGCCACGTAATCCTGGTAATCGCTCCACTCACTCTTATTCCATTCGGCGTGGATTTCTTCCTCCATTTTCCATCGGGCCTTCTGCTTCTCTTGCTTTTCGGCACGCTTCGGATCGGGCTTGCGTTTTCTCTTTCGTGATTGACGTGCCCTAGCCTTTTTGCCGTTCCCTTCGCCTTCGCCCGTCTTGCCGGTCGGCGGCGAGCCGGCGTTGACGGTCGGCTGGTCCGCCTTGGCAATTTCGCCCTCCAATTTCCGCAGATCTTGTGAGATTTCCCTGACTACCGTTTCAAGGGCAGAATCCTCACTGGCAGTACTTCGTACGATTTTCTCTACCCCGCAAGCCCCCAAATACCCGCCTCTGATCGTATCCAGCGGATCGATGATGATCCACGATCGGGGCACGTCGAAACCCGATGCCACCAAGCGAACCTGTGCAGCCTCGATCTTACAAAGCACGTCCTCGAAGACGTTTTTGGCTTGCGAGAGAAAATGCCGAACCGCCCGCAGCCGTGAATCGGCTTCTGCTTGCGTAATGTCCGGCGGCCAGACGCATTCGGACGGTGGCGGCACGCTTCGAAGGGCCACATCCCCAAAGGCCGTGCATAAGACCCGCCTTGTGAAATCCCGTGCGCTCATATACGCCACGAAAAGATCGGCGAGGGCCTCCCGTTGCTTGCTGTAGTCCGGTGACATGATTTCGCCTTTCTGAATGCGGGTCGGCCCGAGCCGGTTGGTGAAAGGCGAATAACCCCTGCCGGCGTCGGGCCGCTTGGCCGGTGCCGTTGCAATCGGCGAAGGCCGTCCCGATTTCGTTCATTCAGTGTACCGCGACGAGGCCCGAAAAAGAAGACAATCCGATCGGGTGGCCCGTCCGGCTCGCCGGCACACCTTCAGTTCATCCTTTGGTATCGGTAGCTCTTGT